>NZ_JAGGHR010000034.1:0-22785 GCF_024104075.1 Gilliamella sp.
CAGTTTGATTCATTTCTGACTCTCCTTTTTGTGTTATAAAATAACTCAAACGTCAGATTAAGTAAAGACTATTACACCAAAAATTCATTTTTTTAGCATCAGACAACGGAGCTGGCAGTAATGTTAAATCGATAGACATTAACTTTTTCCTACCTCGGATATTGATGAGATTAAAGAACAACCACAACTGCTTTTATGACCATCTAAAGCGACTTGCTTACCTTGATCGGAAAAAGTTGATTCACCCTCAATAATAGGATTAATTCCATGGCCTTTTATTGGACAACTGACTAAATCCCCCACTCGAGCAACGGGTTTGCCTAAAACTGTCATTGTCGATGAAGCAGTAATGACTTTTCCTCCATGATCTGTCAAATCGCCTAACCGAATAACTCCGCGTAATTTACTCATGTTTCATTTCCTTTATTTTTTATATTATTAATTTCCACCTTTTGATATTGTGCATCTATTTTCTGATACTCTTCAAGCGAGCTAGCTTTGGATTTTTTGTCAATTTCTTCTGGCCAGTTGACTTTGATTGGCCATGTAAACTCATCTTCTGGCATCAACTCCCTATCCAAATTATTATCCGAAAACGCCATATAGCTATTTATCCACATCCATTCGTAATAGTTTAAACTGCTATAGGCTGCTAGTAGAAAGTGGTCAATCACTTTAGTGGTATTAGGCTCGCATACTACACATTCTAGACGATAGCTTCTAACCATTCCGCCACTAGCAAGAGGAACTGATACTGAGGTCATACACCCTTGAATATCTGCCCAATTAAACTCTTTAACCGTTATCTCTTTAGCTCTAAAGGGTGAACGAATAAGAATTATCCATGCTCCAAAATATAAGATAAAATGTTCATAAACATAAACTTTACCTGTTTTTCGATTAAAACGAATAGGACAATCTTCGGGGGCAAACAGTGTATTTAGTAAGAATTGAAAAAGAAAATAAGCGACAAATAATAATAATAAACTAACTGATATTGTTAGGATTCTACCATCAATTTCTGTAATAATAACGAAAACGCCCATATATAAAGCGAATAATGATAGTAAAACAAAAATTGAGGAAAAAAATATTGTAATCCAACGAGCAAAATACCCCCCCCTAAACGCCGAGAAAATTCACAATAATCATCATTAGCATAACGTAATTTTTTATTATTACTTAAATGTAATTTTGTTGTATATACCCATTTATGCAAATCCTGTCGCCATGCGGAAACTTGCGGTTGATATTTGGATGGCATTATTACGTTCTCCCTTTTTTGTTTTTTTAATTGATAATACGTTCAATGTGTAGTGGCGATTTGGCGTCTTTACCTTGCCAGTAATGTAATATGCCAATCACTTTTTTCGCTTTTACCCTTAATTCGGCAACTTTTTGGTCTATCGCCACGGTACTTTGGAGATTATTTATTCCTTAATTTTTTTATACTCGGCATCTATTTTCTGATACTCTTCAAGCGAGCTGGCTTTGGATTTTTTGTCGATTTCTTCTGGCCAGTTGACTTTGATTGGCCATGTGAACTCTTCTTCTGGCATCAACTCCCTATCCAAATTATTATCCGAAAAGGCCATATAGTTATTTATCCACATCCATTCGTCATAGCTTGGCTACCAGCAGTCAACAAATACATAAACATACCCTTTACGTAACATTCTTAAGGCATACGTATGCTTCGTTAATGCCACGTTAGGGCGCCTATTAGCCAATTTAGGCACATTTTTTGTGCCAACCTACGTGCTAAGCACGAGGATAACACCACTTGATAATGGGCTTCATCTTTATTAACCGATAACTGACTAAACTCGGTAATCACCCATGCAAGGTGCGTTTATTACTCAACGTGGGCAAATCACTTAATGAGCGGATAGCGGAAGTTAATGGTTTGTTGATAACAGGATTAAAGGAGAAGGTCGATTTTTGATTAAGAAAGGAATCAGGCGATAAGGTTTTGTCAGTACTGGTAAAAGTAATCACATAACGCCAAGGCTGGTTTAACGACTCATCAACCTCAACATGTAAAACCGAAATCGGCGCCTCCAGCGCGTCAACCGTTAAGGTATAGCGATTATGGCTAACCCCACTCAAACCCGCCATTAAATCGCCAAAACCTTCACCAAGTTGCTCCAGAAGACGATTAAGTTCGTTTGACATGCTTTTCCTCCTCCTTATATCCAATTTTAAAATCAGTCTATCTATTTAATTATTTTTTATACTCAGCATTACTGAGTTCAAGCAACAGACAGCTTAGCTAAAAAGCATACACAATTTTAGTGTGAAATTTAATCTTTTTTTTTTTAAAATGTTAAATGAATGTTGTTTAATATGAATAATTTCTGTTAGTTAAGCAAGTAATTGACAGCTACTTAACCTTTTTATTGAATAAGCGATTTAAATAACCTGACTTTTGTTAATGTGTAGAAATTTGTACAACTAAAAATAGCAATTTTTACTTAAACTGCAACTTATTGACAGCTAGTATATAATATAAAGAATAAACGTAATGTAGAGATAATTTTGATGTCTAGCCAAGATACACCTGCCCAAAATAAAATGTTAATAGACCGTTTTCTAGATTCATTGTGGCTAGAAAGGAACTTAGCTGAAAATACCATTGCTTCTTATAGACTTGATTTGTTAGCATTAAGTCAATCTTTACAACAACAAAATGTCACATTCCTAACAACTCAAGCACTTAATTTACAAAACTTTTTAATGCAACGAGTAGAAGATGGGTATAAAGCAAGTAGTTCAGCACGTTTGCTTAGTGCAACTAAACGTTTTTTTCAGTATTTATATCAAGAAAATTATCGCACTGATGACCCTTCTGCAGTATTATCATCCCCCAAACTTCCTAAAAAATTACCTAAAGACTTAACTGAATCGCAAGTCGATGCGCTACTAGAGTCGCCAAGCATAGAAGATCCCATTGAACTTAGGGATAAAGCGATGTTGGAAGTACTTTATGCCACCGGTTTACGCGTATCTGAATTAGTAAATTTAGAAATTAGCGATGTTAGCTTACGTCAAGGTGTAGTAAGAGTAATTGGTAAAGGTAATAAAGAGCGCTTAGTCCCACTTGGAGAAGAAGCAATTTATTGGCTTGAATATTATTTTAAATATGCAAGAAATGATCTTTTAAAAAATGGACCTATTGATGTGCTTTTTCCAAGCCGATTAGGAAAAAAAATGACACGACAGACTTTCTGGCATCGAATTAAATATTATGCCATACTAATCGGTATAAATATTGAAGCACTTTCTCCTCATGTGCTTCGACATGCTTTTGCAACACATCTTCTTAATCACGGAGCAGATTTGCGCGTCGTTCAAATGTTGCTTGGGCATAGCAGTTTATCAACTACACAAATTTATACACATGTTGCAACAGAAAGGTTAAAACAGTTACATAGTAAACATCATCCTCGAGCATAGAATTGACAAAAATAAGGATAATTGAATGAAAAAATTAGTTATATGTTTAGGTTTAGCGTTAATTTCAAGTTCAGTATTAGCAAATAATAATGAAATTGCAAAAGCTTTAGATAAATTTGGTTACGATAGCAAAGAATCAAAAATTTTTGATAGTCCAATTAAAGATTTTAAAAGCGTTAGCACACCAGAAGGTATTGTATACGTTAGTAAAGATGGTAAATTCTTAATTCAAGGCTCTATTTTTGATTTACAAGGTGATGAACCAGAAAACATTGCTAACAGCATCAATCTTAGCCTAATAAAATCAATTGAAAAAGATGCCATTATTTATAAAGCTAAAAATGAAAAATACATCATTTCAGTATTTACTGATTATACTTGCCATTACTGTAAACTGTTACATGAAAATATTGATAAGTATTTAGAAGCGGGTATTTCAGTTCACTATTTTGCATTCCCTCGAGCAGGTGCTAACAGTGATGTTGGCAAAAACATGCAATCTATTTGGAGCATGGCTGACCGCAAAGCTGCATTTGACAATGCATACAAAGGTAATACAATTTCGCCAGCAAGCAGCATGATACCTTATGTAACACAACAATTTAATGTCGGTAAAAAGTTAGGGATTGGCGGCACACCTGCAATTGTCTTACCTAACGGCCAACTTGTTTCAGGTTACGTGCCTGCAGATAAACTAATTGAATTTCTTGATCACAAAAACTAAATAAAAATTATTGTTACTAAAATGTAAATTAAAATGAAAACACATGTTAGCGCAAATGCGCTAGCATATAAATTATGAAAAAAAGTAAATTAAAACATCGCAAATTACCTGAAGTACTTCCAGAATTTTCTGATGATATTCCGTTATTATTACAACGGATTTATGCATTGCGTGGTATTACTAGCATGCAAGATCTTGATTATACCACACGCAATCTATGTAATTACGATAAACTAGATGGTATTGAAAAGGCAGTCGAAATTCTTTATTCAGTAATGAAAAATAATCAGCAAATCATGATTGTTGGTGATTTTGATACTGATGGTGCCACCAGTACTGCTTTAACCATCAGAGCCTTAAAAAATATGGGCTACCAATTTGTTGATTATATCATTCCTGATCGCTTTAATGATGGATATGGATTAAGTGTTTCGGTTGTTAAAAAAGCCATTTTACAAAATGCACAACTTATTATTACCGTTGACAACGGAATATCTGCTATTGAAGCTGTCGATTTTGCTAAGCAATCAGGATTGTCAGTCATTATTACTGATCACCATTTATGCCCTGAGCTACTACCTAATGCCGATGCCATAATCAATCCTAATTTACCTAATTGTACATTTCCATCTAAGCATTTAGCTGGGGTGGGTGTAGCTTTTTACTTTATGCTAGCTTTACGAGCAAAATTACGGCAAGAAAATTGGTTCTCCGACAACAATTTAGCTGAATATAATGTAGCAAATTTATTAGATCTAGTTGCTTTAGGCACTATTGCTGACGTGGTTAGACTTGATCATAACAACCGTATTTTAGTTCATCAGGGTATAAACAGAATACGAGCTGGCTATTGTTGTGAGGGCATCAAAGCCTTATTACAGGTATCTAAAAAAGATCCTATTAATCTTACGTCTACCGATTTAGCTTTTTATATAGCGCCACGATTAAATGCAGCAGGTAGAATGGATAATATGTCATTGGGAGTTGAATTACTACTTTGTGATAATTATGATTCAGCAATTAACAAAGCTATGGATTTGGATAATCTCAATAGTGATCGAAAGTTAATTGAGCAAATGATGCATAAAGAGGCCTTATCATTCATTCAAGAAATTGAAAAACAAAATATCACAATTCCTAATTCACTCGTGTTTCATCATCCAGAATGGCATCAAGGCATTATTGGGATCTTATCGTCACGTTTAAAAGATAAATATCATCGACCAGTCATATCTTTCGCTTCAACAGAAGATGGTTTTCTAAAGGGCTCCGGACGTTCAATTAAAGGCGTTCATTTACGCGATCTTCTTGATGAATTAAATCAGAAAAATCCTGATCTAATAATCAGTTTTGGAGGTCACGCAATGGCTGTTGGGTTAACTATTCGAGAAGAAGATTTAGAACGTTTTAAAAATAATTTTGAAACACTTTTAGATGCACGCTTAGAACCAGATTTGCTAGAACCAATTATTGAAACTGACGGTGAAATAGATAGCCAAGATCTTACTTACGAAATCGCCAAACAATTAAAAGAATCAGGACCATGGGGAGAAGGATTCTACACTCCCATTTTTGACGGTGAATTCATTATTCATCAACAGAGATTACTTTCAGACAAACATCTAAAACTAGTACTAGAACCCCAAAACGGTGGTCCACTTATTGAAGGGGTCTTTTTTAATGTAAATAGACAACTATGGCCTGATCAATCGATAAAAAATGTGAAAATAGTATACCATTTAGATGTTGATGAATTTCGTGGCAACCAAGCTCCACTATTAATGGTTCGGCATCTATGGCCACTCGCATAAACAATCAGAATCGATTATAATTACAAGGTTGCTCTGAATTTACATCTGTTTACCAATCAAATAAGCAATGGTTACCCAATACTATCGATATAACTTTTATACAATGTTAAGGATTCAAAATGCATATTCATATTCTTGGAATTTGTGGCACATTTATGGCAGGGATTGCTTTAATAGCTCGCTCTCTAGGTCATAAAGTAACGGGTTCAGATAAAAATGTTTACCCACCAATGAGCACACTTTTACAAAAAGAACACATTGATATCATTGAAGGATATGATCCATCACAACTGACATCAAGACCTGATTTAGTCATTATTGGCAATGCGCTATCAAGAGGTAACCCTTGTGTAGAATATCTTTTAGATAATAACATTCCTTATATTTCAGCACCTCAATGGTTACATGACAATGTATTACGGGATCGTTGGGTCATAGCTATTGCTGGAACTCATGGTAAAACTACAACTGCGGGTATGGTCAATTGGATTTTAGAAAAGCAAGATTACAAGCAAGGATTCGTTATTGGTGGTGTACCGGGTAATTTTGATGTATCCGCAAGATTAGGTGAAGGCAATTATTTTGTTATTGAAGCAGATGAATATGATTGCTCGTTCTTTGATAAACGTTCAAAATTCATGCATTACTGCCCAAAAACACTTATCATGAATAATCTAGAATTTGATCATGCAGATATTTTTGATGATCTCAGTTCTATTCAAAAACAATTTCACCATTTAGTTCGTTTAGTGCCAAGCAATGGATTAATTATCTCACCACAAGAAGATGTAAATTTAAAACAAGTATTAGCTAAAGGTTGTTGGAGCCAAAAAGCATTCACAGAATCAGAAAACGGCTGGTTAGCACAACGTATGAATAATGATGCGAGTCATTTTGCGGTTTACTTTAACAATAAAAAAGTAGGCGAAGTAAAATATTCATTAGTTGGCGAACACAATATGCATAACGCACTAATGGCAATTGCAGCCGCCCATAATGTGGGCATTGAGCCTGCTGATGCTTGTTTAGCACTAGGTTCTTTTGTCAATGCTAAAAGACGATTAGAGCTTTATGGTGAAGTTAATAATATTGAAATCTATGATGACTTTGCCCACCACCCAACTGCAATTTTAGCCACATTAGAAGCATTACGCAGTAAAATAGGAGCTAATCGTCGCATTCTAGCCGTACTTGAACCACGCTCAAATACGATGAAATTAGGGGTATCTAAAGATGAACTAGCCCCATCACTTGGTCGAGCTGATGAAATTTTTATATTCCAACCAGAACAATTACCTTGGCTAGTGGCTGATGTGGTTGATGCTTGTATTCAACCCGCTTACTGGAGTGGTGATATTGATTTGTTGGTTGAAATGATCACAAAATCAGCTAAACCAACCGATGCAATTTTAATTATGAGTAATGGTGGCTTTAATGGTATCCATAAAAAGATTTTAGAAAACTTAAAGAAGAAACAAATAAAAAACCAAGAACAATAACCGCTAGTCTAAAAATAATATAAATAGCAATATGATATATGCCACATCATGTGGCATATCAAAAAAAAGGATATTTCATGAATGAAACTACCGACATGATTGCTATGCTATGTCGTAGAATAAAATTAGCCAGAATTGAGAAAAATTTATCTCAACTAGAACTTGCGCAAAAATCCAAAATTGGCATTGCCACAATAAAACGTATTGAACAAGGCGAATCAATTACATTACAAACATTAATTTCCGTCCTCCGTGGATTAGGCGAACTTGATCAGCTTAATAATTTACTTGCCTATAACGAAGTTATCCATATTGCCTCAGCAGAACAACCAAAACGAAAAAGAAAACAACGAAAAGTAAAAACTGAACGGGTAGATGTACTAACTGAAAATGATTTCTTGCGCTCTAAAGTTAATACTATGCACTGGAAACATTAAATACAATCTAATGTCTCGCCGATTTTACAATCGGCGAATTCGACAGAAAAATAGCAACACCCTAATTACAATGAACCGTAATTGCTAGCCCACCACGCGATGTTTCTCGATATTTTGCATTCATATCCTTTCCTGTTTCATACATCGTTTTAATAACTTTATCTAAAGATACTTTTGCTGCAGTAATTCGTCTTAAAGCCATTCTTGTCGCATTTATCGATTTTACTGCGGCAATGGCATTTCGCTCAATACAAGGAACCTGAACTTGGCCTGCAACTGGATCACAAGTCAAGCCTAAGTTATGCTCCATTGCTATTTCTGCCGCCATGCATACTTGTTGAGGATTACCGCCTAAAAGCTCAGCAAGTCCTGCCGCAGCCATAGAACAAGCAACGCCAACTTCCCCTTGACATCCCACTTCTGCACCAGAAATAGAAGCATTTATTTGATAAAGTTGTCCTATTGCGCCACAAGTTAGAAAGAAACGAATATAAATATCAGGTGTAACTGGATTAATAAATTTATCATAATAAGCGAGCACAGCAGGTATAATACCACATGCACCATTTGTTGGCGCAGTAACCACTCGTCCTCCTGCTGCATTTTCCTCACTAACTGCAAGCGCAAACATATTTACCCAATCAATAATCACCATTGGATCACTAATAAATTTATCCTTAGTGGTAGACAATTGACGGTATAACGAAAACGCACGACGAGGAACTTTAAGTGGTCCTGGTAATAGCCCTTCTGTATTCATACCTCGTTTGATACATTCCAAAATAGTTTGCCCAACACGAGAAAAATAGGATTCAATTTCTTCATAAGAGTGTATTTGCAACTCATTTTTCATCATAATACTAGAAATTGATAATGAGTTATCTTCACAATGTTTTAATAATTGCTCAGCTGAAGCAAATGGATAAGGAAATTTTACTGAATCCTGCTCTTGTTGACCAAATTGCTCTTCTTCAACAACCTGGCCACCGCCAACAGAATAATAAGTTTTCTGAAAAACTAATTTATCGCCGCTATATGCACTCAAAGTCATACCATTTTCATGTAATGGTAAAAATTTAGAATGAAACACCATACAACTTTCCAACGGAAAATCGATTTCATAACGATCATTGTAAATAGATAACCGCTGAGTTTGGCTAAGTTTTTCGATAACACTTGGAATACTATCAATATCAACAGAATCAGGTTTTTCGCCAGCTAATCCCATAATAATAGCAATATCTGTTTGATGACCTTTGCCTGTTAACGACAAAGAGCCATAAACATCAGCCACAATTTTTGTTACTGATGCCATCATATTATTACTGATTAGTTGATCTATGAATGCCTTCCCTGCCCTCATTGGTCCTACTGTATGTGAGCTTGAAGGTCCAATGCCAATTTTAAATATTTCAAATACCGAACTCATATTTTTCCCTTTTGATGCAAAACATAAATTAATACTGCTATCCTAGTGATATCTTTACGAATTAACTTTTGCTAATAAAATAACCAATAATCATCTTGCCACTTACCCCATACTAATACCTAGGTATCACTTTTGAAATTATGAAAATAAGTTTTAATACCCATTAATAGTTAATTCTTGCTATATCGGTAGATTATTTTACTAGTAGCTGTATTTACCTACCAACGAATGCCAGTAGGTTTTATATATTAAATAAACAAGTAAGTGGTAATTACCCATAAATTAAATTTTATAATAAATTATAGATAGCGGCTGAAATTGCAACTAATCCCATAACAACAATAAACACATTACTTAGCCTTCCTTTATATTTTGCTAGTACAGGTAATTTATGAATTGCATACATTGGCATTAAAAACAACAACACAGCTAAAATTGGACCACCAAGTGATTCAATAAGACCTAAAATACTTGGATTTAATGTTGCAACCCCCCAAGCAGTTACAAACATAAAGGCAATAGCTAATTTATCAAGTTTGTTTTCTGAAATTGTTTTATTACGGCTACGCAAAAATTTATTAACAACACCATTAAATCCTTCTTTACCACCTAGATAGTGACCTAAAAACGATTTAGCCATTGCAATAAATGCAATTGGAGGACCAATATACTCAATAACAGGTGAATTAAATCGATTAGCCAAATATGACAACGTTGAGATATTTTGAGCTTTTGCATCTAAAAGTTCAGCAGGCGACAAGCAAAGCGCACAACTAAAAACAAAAAACATCACTGTTACAACCATCATGATATTGCTTGCTGCAATAATTCTAGTACATTTAGGTTCAGCATAAACGTCACCATATTCTTTACGTTTAGCTACCGCTAAAGATGAAATAATTGGTGAATGATTAAATGCAAAAACCATAACAGGAATAACTAACCAAAGTGTCATTAAAATACTTTGTTCTCCGTCACTACTACCAAAAGACAAATTGGTAAAAATTTCACCATTCCACTCAGGAATTAAAAATAACGCTAAAATCATTAAAACGGCAATAAATGGAAAAACTAATATTGACATAACTTTAACAATAAGTTCTTCGCCAAAGTGAACAATTGACATTAAAAATGCAACTAAAACAAATGAAAGTAAAGCTCGTGGTAATGACTCCATTCCTAATTGATGAACCATAAAGCTATCTACTGTATTTGTAATACCAACGCTATATACTAATAATATTGGGTAAATTGCAAAAAAATAAAGTACAGTTATCCAGTTTCCTGCTGTGCGCCCAAAAGCCTCTTCAACAACAACGGTAATATCGCCATCGCGACTTTTACCTGATAATACAAATCGACACAAAGCTTGATGAGCAAAAAATGTCATAGGAAAGGCAAGAACCAACATAACCAGCAACGGAATTAACCCACCGACACCTGCATTAATTGGTAGAAAAAGTACTCCAGCACCAATCGCTGTACCATAAAGGCTAAGCATCCATAACGTATCACTTTTTTGCCATTTAGGTAATTTTGATTCTTTACATGAATCTATTACATTTTCGTTAGTCATTAACGTACTCATTTTGAACTACTCCTCAATCTAAAATTCTGCGCATATGATATCAATTTAATAACTTTTACAAAGTGATCTTTATCACACAAACAACAAAAAATTAAATATAATCAATATGATGAAAAATATCCAATTTGATACCTAGCAAAATAAAAATTAATAAAGTATTAATATTGATACAAAAAAGTAAAACATACTGCCATTCTATAGCCAAATAATCTGTATTTAGCGACTATAATTTAAAAACATACTTTATTAATGCTGAGTTGGAGGTATTACAAGAATTCCATATTAAAAATAACAATAAAATTACTTTAGTGTTACGCTTGGTACTGCTAAACTAGCTCACATTTTTATCATATATATTTATAAATAAATTTTTTAGGATAAATTTATGCGAACCAGTAAATATCTTCTTTCTACGTTAAAAGAAACCCCTGCTGATGCTGAAGTCATTAGCCATCAATTAATGTTACGTGCAGGCATGATCCGCAAAGTGGCTGCTGGATTATATACCTGGCTTCCCACTGGTTACCGCGTACTTAAAAAAGTAGAAAATATTGTCCGTGAAGAGATGAATAAAGCCGGTGCAATAGAAGTATTAATGCCAGTTGTACAGCCTGCTGATATTTGGCAAGAAAGCGGACGTTGGGAACAATATGGCCCTGAATTATTACGTATTAAAGATCGTGGCGACCGTGATTTTGTTCTAGGCCCAACTCATGAGGAAGTCATTACAGACTTACTACGTAATGAAGTTAGCTCATATAAACAATTACCACTTAACGTATATCAGATTCAAACCAAATTTCGAGATGAAGTACGCCCTCGCTTTGGTGTGATGCGTTCACGTGAATTTATTATGAAAGATGCATACTCTTTCCATACTACACAAGAATCATTACAAGAAACTTATGATGAAATGTATAAAGCCTATAGCGCAGTTTTTACACGTGCTGGTTTAAACTTTAGAGCGGTGCGTGCTGATACAGGATCAATTGGTGGTAACTGGTCACATGAGTTCCAAGTATTAGCCGACAGTGGCGAAGATGATATTGTTTTTTCAACCGAATCTGATTATGCGGCTAACATAGAAATGGCTCAAGCATTAGCACCAACACAAAAACGCGCTGAACCTACAAAAGCAATGGAGTTAGTCGATACTCCTAATGCCAAAACTATTGACGAATTAGTCGAACAATTCAATTTACCGATTGAAAAAACCGTAAAAACCTTGATGGTTAAAGCCACGAAAGAGAGTGGTCATCAATTAGTAGCTTTACTGGTTCGAGGTGATCATACATTAAATGAAATCAAAGCTGAAAAAATCGATATCGTTGCCTCACCACTTGAATTTGCAACCGAAGAAGAAATCCGTACGATTGTGAATGCAGGGCCAGGCTCGCTAGGTCCAATAAATCTAAACATGCCAATTATTATCGATCGTGATGTGGCTGTTATGAGCGACTTTAGTGCTGGTGCAAACATTGACCATAAACACTATTTTAATATCAATTGGGAACGTGACACTGCTTTACCTCGCATTGAAGACATCCGTAATGTGGTTGAAGGAGATATTAGCCCTGATGGCAAAGGCACATTACAAATTAAACGAGGTATTGAAGTGGGACATATCTTCCAACTTGGTACTAAATACTCACAAGCAATGAAAGCAACAGTCCAAGGTGAAGATGGACAAAACCACGTTATGATTATGGGTTGTTACGGCATTGGAGTAAGCCGCATTGTAGCTGCTGCAATTGAACAATGTCATGACGATCGTGGTATTGTATGGCCAGAAGCGATTGCTCCATTTAGCGTTGTCATTATTCCAATGAACATGCACAAATCCGAAAAAGTTCAAGCAACAGCCGAAAAACTTTATGCTGATTTACAAGCTGCTGGCATTGAAGTTTTATTTGACGATAGAAAAGAGCGCCCTGGCGTGATGTTCGCTGATGCGGAACTAATCGGGATCCCTCACACTATCGTAATTGGTGAACGCAATCTCGATAATGGAGAAGTGGAATACAAACACCGTTCCGGTGGTGATAAAGAAATGGTGAAAGTTAACAAAATCATTGAATTTATCCAAAGCCGCCGTCAAAAAGCATAATAAATCCAAGCATAAAAATCAAAATAACAACAACGTATTAATATAGTTGTTGTTATTTTACCAATTCAAGAATAAACATTATTATTCATAACACATATTACATCAAATAAGTTAAACCCTTAATTATAAATTCAAAGTGATATTGTTGTTTTTTTCAGCTAGAATAAATCAACGCAACTCTTATTTTAATTGGTTAGAATAATGTTAAAAAAAACAATCGCATTGGTATTATCCACCTCATTATTATTACAAAGTACATCTATCGTTTATGCTGATAATATTAACCTCCCTGATATTGGTACTGCGGCAGCCACAACGCTTAGCATTGGCCAAGAAATGGAAATGGGCGATTATTATATGCGAATGTTACGAGCAAGTGCTCCCATAATAAACGACCCTGTTTTAAACCAATATATTAATGATCTAGGCAAAAAATTAGTATCAAAATCAGAATCAGTAAAAACGCCATTCCATTTTTATATTATGAAAAGTGACGTACTTAACGCATTTGCTTTTTTTGGTGGAAATGTCGTCATTCATTCTAAACTAATATTAGACACCGACAATGAAAGTCAATTAGCCTCTGTTATGTCTCATGAAATTGGCCATGTCACCCAACGCCATTTAGCCAGAGCAATGGAAAACCAAAACCGTAATAGCCCTTATGTTTGGGGTGCAACATTAGGCTCTCTACTACTAACATTAGCCAATCCCGAAGCTGGCATGGCGGCAATGACAAGCACCATGGCAGGATCAGCTCAAAATATGATTAGTTTTACGCAAAGTAATGAACAAGAAGCCGATCGTGTTGGTTTAAGAACGCTTGCTAAAGCAGGGTTTGATCCTTATGCTTCATCAGAATTTCTACAAAAACTTGCCGATCAAAGCCGATTTAGTAGTAAAGCTCCCGAAATTTTACTTACTCACCCATTACCTAACAGCCGATTAACCGATATTCGAAATCGTTCATTGCAATATAGCAAAAAAAATGTATCTCCGTCATTAAACTACTATTTAGCGAAAGCTCGATTGGCCATATTAATGGCTAAAAATAAAAATACCGCAAAGCTATTAGTTGAAGATTATAAAAAACTAAACAATGAACAAAGTAAAACAGCTATTATTTATGCTAATGCTTTAGCTGATAATCTAAGTGGAAATAATCAAAAAGCGAAACAACAACTACAGCCATTATTAGATAGTGATCCCAATAATATTTGGTATATTGATTTAATGACTGATATTGATTTAGCGCTCAACAATAGCAGCACTGCAATAACTCGCCTACAAGCAGCATTAAAAAAAGCACCAAACAGTTCTGCATTGCAACTAAACTTGGCTAATTCGTATATAAAAAACAAAAACTATCAACAAGCCGTAAGCTTGTTACATCGCTATACTTTTGACCATAATGATGACTCAAATGGATGGGAATTACTCGTTACTGCTTACGGGGGATTACATGCAAGAGCAAAAGAAATGAGTGCTAGAGCGGAATTAATTGCATTAGAAGGTCAATTTCAACAATCCATTCAACTACTACAAAATGCTAAGAATCAAACAAAAGGCGATCAGACAATGATTTCCAAAATTGATGCAAGAATTAATCAATTAAAACAGCTACAAAAACGTTATGCAGCTTATAAACGATAATTTTATTAACAAAACCTTCTCGACTAATTATTTACACACCCATTAGTCGAGAAGATAACAAAATACTTATTTATCAGCTAAATGATCCACATTATTGAAGAATTTTACAGTAAATGTCCCTTCAGATTGTTCATTATCTTGCTTATAATTAACCACACTAATGCTAGTATTTAACATTCGAGGGAAATAATCCTCATCACGATGTAAACGCCAATCACCACCATTTAAAACACAAAGTAATATACGTAATACCGTTCCATGTGACACAACCAAAATATTACCCGTATCTTGAGGTGCATTTTTTACAATAGTATTTAACCCCTGCTTCATACGCAAAAGGGTATCAAAATAATTTTCACCTTGATTGACCGAAGCATCAAAATTAGCAGGATCTGTCAAATAAGTAGTAAATTCTGGAAACTCCTTTTTCAATTGAGGGACTTTCTTGCCTTCCCAAATGCCAAAATCCATCTCACGCAGATCAGCAAGCTCAAAAGTAGGAATAACTATATTATTTTCTTTAACAATATAATCTCGAGTTTCCATAGCTCGTTGTTGTGTACTTGAGTATGCTTGCATAAAAGGCACATTTTTTAAATGTTGTCCTGTCACTTTAGCACCCAAAATACCTTGATCTGTTAAAGGTGAATTTTGAGAACCTTGCATCTGATCTTTAATATTCCACTGCGTTTGACCATGTCTAATTAAATATAAATTAATATCTTTCATTCGTACTAACTACCTTTTTTATTTTAAGATTCCGTTTTTTCATATTTATCTTTTCTTAGATACGACAAGCAAGTCTGCAAAACATCATCCATTGGTGCATTTAATTGCATTTCTTGCAAACTTTTAGGATGAATAAATCTTACACTTGCTGCATGTAAAAATAAACGATTAAGCTTAGTATCAGCTAATAACGCATCAAATTGCCTATCGCCATAACGATCATCAAAAGCAATTGGATGGCTTGCGTATTGAGTGTGTATGCGAATTTGGTGTGTACGCCCTGTAACAGGACTTGCTTTAATCAAAGTGGCAAAATTGAAGCGCTCCTCAACTTTAAAACGCGTTTCAGAAGGCTTACCCTCTTTATCAACCTTTACCACACGCTCACCGCTTTTTAATACATTTTTAAGCAGTGGAGCTTGTATTACTTTACATTCAGAAGGCCAATTCCCCTTAACAAGTGCCAAATAATTTTTTTGCATTTGCTTCAGGCGCAACTGCTCGTGTAACGCTTTTAGTGCTGAGCGTTTTTTGGCAATCAATAACACGCCCGATGTTTCGCGATCTATGCGATGCACCAACTCCAAAAATTTCGCTTCAGGTCTTAAGGCGCGTAATCCTTCAATCACGCCAAAACTTAATCCACTACCACCATGAACAGCAATACCTGATGGCTTATTAATTGCCAACATTACCTCATCTTCATAGATGATTGCCTTTTCTAAATCAGCGACTTTATTAAGCTTGGTCGAAATCTCTGGCGTGGGTTTTTCAGTCATACGAACAGGAGGAATACGAATTTCATCGCCAATATTTAATTTATATTCAGGTTTAATCCGTTTTTTATTAACACGAACCTCACCCTTTCTTAAAATGCGATAAATCATACTTTTTGGCACACCTTTTAAATAGGTGATTAAAAAGTTATCAATACGCTGTGTCGCATTTTCCTCAGAAATAGTAACAAATGAGACTTGTAGTTTTGTATGTGGAACCGTTGAGTGCATAAGGAATGATTAATCCGCCGTCAATAAATAAAATCGTTTTACATTACTCAAAAATAAACTACACTATCGTAGTAAAAATAAGATAGATTATATTCAATATAATTAAAGAAGAAAGATTATAGCGAAATCTGAGGGAATAAAATAGTATGTTATCATTGCTTAATCAATACTCACAAGCTAGATTGGCTTGGTTCTTATTGTTCTTTTCTACTTTTACTTTTGAAATAACCGCACTTTATTTTCAACATGGTTTAGGGCTTGCGCCTTGTACTCTCTGCATTTATCAGCGTTGCGCTATTTTTGGTATCATGTTGGCTAGCATTATTGGAATAATTGCTCCTCGCAACATTTTTGTTCGATTAATAGGTATTTTCATTTGGCTTTTTAGCGCCTATAAAGGCTTTTCATTAGCAACATTTCATGCTCATCTACAATTTGAACCTAATCTAAATGATACTTGCTCAATTAACGTACACTTTCCTACTTGGCTACCATTAGATTCGTGGTTTCCTAGTTTGTTTAATGCTTATGGTTCATGTGCCGATAAAATTTGGACGTTTCTAACAATTGAAATGTCACAATGGATGATTATTATTTTTGCTTGCTATTTTATTGTTGGTTTGGCTGTATTAATATCTCAGTTCTTTTTATCCTCAAAAAATTCAATCTGGAGTAAATGACTTTATTTATAAAACTAGCACTTTTTGTTGAGTTTGTTAGAATGTGTGATAATTTTATTTTACAAACGTCACACATAAATGCTTTTGGAATACCACCCACCTATTGAACCTTGGCTATCGATTTTGCATCAAGACGACCATATTGTGGTTGTAAATAAACAACCGGGTATTTTGTCGGTTTCGGGCAATAAACCTCAATTTATTGATAGTATTATTCACCGATTGCAACAAAAATATAGCTACGTCGAATCCGTGCATCGGTTAGATATGGCAACCAGTGGTATCATGGTTGCCGCACTTTCTAAACTCGCCGATCGAGAGATAAAAAAACAATTTCGTGAACGTATTCCTAAAAAAACCTATATTGCTGTAGTGCATGGGCATCTTGAGCAAGATTCTGGTCGTGTTGAATTACCCCTAATTTGTGATTGGCCCAATCGACCAAGGCAAATGGTCGATTTAGAAAATGGCAAACATGCGCTGACAGAGTATCAAGTCATTTCACGCAATCCAGACAACACAACACGAGTGCAATTATTTCCGTTTACTGGGCGATCACATCAATTACGGGTACATATGCAAGCCATTGGTCACCCTATTTTAGGCGATAAATTCTATGCCCACCCTGAAGCCTTTACTATGTCTAAAAGGCTGCTATTGCATGCTCAATTACTAACAATTAACCATCCTAAAACAGGCGAAAGTATGACGTTTAGCTGCGAACCTGATTTTTAAAAATAGAAATATAAAATTAGCGACCATTATATAAAATCTGCTCATGCGAATAAAAGATAAACAACTGATATAAAGGAAATTAAAATGCAAAAAATTGTTTTAGCAACGAATAATCAAGGCAAAGTCAATGAATTGCAAATATTACTCGCTAATGCAGGTTTTGATATTATTGCACAAAGCCAATTTAATATACCGGATGCCGACGAAACAGGCTTAACATTTATTGAAAATGCACTTTTAAAAGCAAGACATACTGCCAAATTAACTGGACTGTCCGCCATTGCTGATGACTCTGGTTTAGCGGTCGATGCACTTGATGGGCAACCTGGGATCTATTCTGCTCGTTATGCAGGTGAACACGGTAACGACAAAAGTAACAATCAAAAATTACTTAAAGCATTACAAAATATCCCAAAAGAAAAACGTACCGCTTACTTTTATTGTGCGCTAGTTTTTATGCGACACGAAAACGACCCAACACCTATCATCTGCTTAGGAAAATGGGATGGTTTAATTTTAAATGAAGAACAAGGTGATGGGGGATTTGGCTATGATCCACTTTTTTATGTACCAGAACTAGGCTGCACCGCAGCACAGCTAACAAAAGAACAAAAAAGCCAAATATCACATCGAGGTCAAGCTCTAAAACAATTGATTGAAAAAATTAAAACTGCTTAGCAAACTTATTTATACTCGAAATTGCATATCAAGAAGTAAACAGTATATACTTAATACATTAATGATATTGGAGTTAATATTTTGATTGTAATGATAGTAAGTGGTCGCTCTGGATCGGGAAAATCAATCGCCCTACGCGCTCTAGAAGATATGGGATTTTATTGTGTTGATAATATCCCAGTTGCTTTATTACCTCAATTAGCCAACTCATTAAAAAACCACAACACGCCAGTTGCAGTTAGCATTGATATTCGAAATTTGCCTGAACAATTTGATTTTAATAATGATATATTTCAACGTTTGCCCGAATCGGTGACACCTGAAATACTTTTCCTCGATTGTAGTCGTAATACGTTAATTCGACGCTATAGTGAAACACGACGGATACATCCATTAACCAATCAACACTATTCTCTTGAAGAAGCAATAGATCTTGAAGAAAAATATCTAGAACCTTTAAAATCTAACGCAAGCCTAGTTATAAATACCGATGACCTATCAGTACATGAACTATCAGACATATTAAGATCACGTATTTTAGGTAAAAAAGAGCGTGAATTAACCTTTATTTTTGAATCATTTGGCTTTAAACATGGCTTACCCATTGATGCTGATTTTGTATTTGATGTCAGGTTTTTACCTAACCCACATTGGGAAGTGAATTTGCGCCCATTAACAGGATTAGATGAGCCGGTAAAAGAATATTTATTACAACACAATGAAGTATCCAATTTTATCTATCAGACTGCCAATTACTTAAATCAATGGCTACCTTTATTAGAAAAAAACAACCGCAGTTACTTAACCATTGCTATTGGATGTACTGGTGGTCAACATCGCTCTGTTTTCATTGCTGAACAATTGGCCTCATTTTTTAAAGCACAAAACAAACAAGTAAAAATTCGCCACCGAACTTTAGAAAAAAAGTAATGACTATTCTTCTTCAATTTTAAAATTCGATATTTCCTCAATGCGTTTTTTACATTTTCCAAAAATGTCTTTTAGTGTAGTTTTATGATTAACTGAAGCTGGTATTGCCGTAATTAATTGACTTATCTTAACCAGTTCAATATCTGAAGGTAAATTTGCAAGCTTCTGTTTTAATATATTAATCGTTTGTGGATGTGGATGGCCAATAACAATAGCAACACCATTTTTTCGAGCCAATTTTACAGCCAAATCAAATTGCAAGCTAATAGCACTTTCTTTTTGTTGAGCATCTAAAAATACATCACGCGTTAATACTGGGATGTTATAGTAGCTAGCAGCTTTTTTTATTTGAGTCTTACCGATTGTTTTACTATCTAAAAAAAACATCGAATATTGACTTAATGCTTTCATAACTTTTATCATACCAGTAAGATCTGCTGTCATCAAACTTCCCATATGATTATTAGCTCCAATAGCATAAGGCACTTGTTCAACAGCATTTGTCACTATTCGGTTTACTTCAGCTTCATCCATCGAAGGAAATAGAGTGTCTTTTTCTAGTGGCTGTTTACCTAATGGAGCCATAGGTAAGTGAATTAACACATCATTACCATTATTATGGGCTATAGTTGCAATACGTTTAGCATTAGGCGAATTTGGTAAAACTGCAATAGTAATATTAGGAGAAAATGAAATTATTTGCTCTTCATTATGCTGGCGATAGCCAAAATCATCAATGACTATTGCAAGTTTTGCTGCCCATATATAGTTGGAATTTAGCACTAAGAAAATGATAAAAAAAAGGTTAATAAAACAACGCATTACTTTAACCACTCTCTCGGATCAAGTGCCTTACCATCACGGCGAATCTCAAAATATAAAGCAGATATGTTTTTCCCACCACTTGAACCAACCAATGCAATAGGTTGGTCAATATGAATCTTATCACCCACCTCAACTAAAATACGCTGGTTATAACCATATAAACTCATATCACCTTTACCATGATCTAATGCAACAACAAAACCATAACCTTGTAACCAACTAGCCAAGATGACCCGTCCACCAGCAATGGCTTTAACTTGAGCACCATCTTTAGCATTAATCACCATCCCTTTCCAACGTAGCTCACCTTGGAGTGATTCTCCAAATTGATGTACAATATTACCATTCACTGGCCAATTAAACTGATGTTGTGGCTTACCAATACCACTTACGCGAGCCATTAATGCTAGCTCATCAGGATTAGGAGTATAACGAGAATTATTCTGCTTTTCTTCAATATATTTTGCTTGTTTTGCTTCTTCTTCTGCAATACGTCTATTTTTACGTTCAGCTTGAGCAATTTTAGCCTGTAGTTTAGCTTCATTATTACGCAAGTCGGTTAATTTTTGTTGATTTAATTGCATCAATGATTCAAGAGAATTTATCGTGTTTTGTCGATTTTGACGATTTTTTTCAAGTCCTACTTGTTGTTCTTTCTGTTTAATTTGTAATTCTTTATGCAAAACTTGTTTTTTTTGTAACTCAATTTTCTTCTCGATCAATTGGGTTTGAGTATCTTGAAGATTGTGAATTTGCTGTTGTCGTGCTTGATTAATGTAGCTGTAATAAGCAATTATACGATCATTACGTTCGCTCTTTTCGCCCGAAAAAATTAACTCCAAACCAGTTGTTTTGCCTAGTTTAAATGCACTTTCGAGCTGCTTTGATAATATAATTCGTTGATGTTTTTGTTTTATAGTTAATATATCAATTTGTTCAATCAACTTATTGATTTCTTGATCGAGTTTCTTAAGTGATAAGTCATTCTTTTCAATTGAGGTTAGAAGGTTAGCTATTTTGGTTTCTTGTTCTTTAAGATTATTAACCAACTGATTACGCTCTTCTTTTTGTTGTGCTAAACGTTTTTCTTGTTCTTCAATAGCGTGACGTAAAGATTGAAGTTGCTGATTATCATTAGCATATAAAAAACTAATCTTTATTAATCCAACAAAAACAATAACAATAATTTTCTGATAAACAGACATGGCGTTTATATTTATGATTTATAACCAAACAATAATGATAGTATCACTATACCGATAAATGGACCAAGATGCAAAATGAAACCCACACACAAAGTAAGATGATTTGTTTTTTTAATAAAAAATTAGTTTGTTTTGTATCTCATTTCTGAACGGAAAAATGGTATTATTAAAGTGATCTACCCACGACTTTACTAATTTTGAATACAGGTTGAATTAACAATAAACAAACACATAACAACATACTAAAAGCTACTTATTGCGATAATACAGCCGTTGAGCTTTTCTTATACACTTAAAACATATATTATTCATGTTGTTACTAGAATAAGGAACCTGACTAATAACATTATGAATATATTTAAATTTATTATAATCGTATACACCACAACTGAAGGTAAGTTATCGCCAGTCCAATATAGGCAACAATATTACCAGAATAACAAAATAATAGAGGTGGTATGTACGAAGCAATCTGAAGATCCATGACACCTACTCATAACCAAATCAAACCTCAAAAGGAGTCATTAATGCAAGATAACAATAAAATATCAGATGATGAATTGAATCTAATAATTCAGCGATGTGAAAAAGCAACAAAGGGACCATGGATATCATATGTAGAAGGTAGAGATCATACTAGTGGCTCAAATTTTATTCTCACAGGAACTGAATGTAATCGTAGAAAAAATATTGAACTTATTGGTGGAACAATAGATGATCAAGAATTTATTGCACACGCACGACAAGATATTCCAAAATTAATTAATGAAATTAAAAGGTTAAAAAAAATAATCATTAAAAATAAGCAATAAATATGATCGTTTTTTGATTCTATATTTGGGCTATACGTATTTATTTAAAAATTAATCAGTTTTTATTAACAATAATATTTATAAATTAACAATATCAAATAAAAGGTTATTTTTCTTATATAATAAGTTAAAACGATAAGGTAATATTACATATATACACTATGTAATATTTTAATTTACATCAAAAAGATGGAAATTTTGGTATTAATATAAAATGTTTCATCATTTTATTTTTTATAACAAAAAAAGATAAATCACAACAATGACTAAGCCTTAATACTTATACATGAGCAATATTTTAGGAGTTAGAATGCTTAAATCAAAATATAATGTTCCAAAAAATATTGATAAACGTATTTCAAAGTTACAGTTAAAAATAGATTCAAACAATTCTTATATTGATTTTTTGAAAAAATATAATGTAGTTGTTTTTGATACTGAGGTTAATTTTGACTACTGTATTGATTGTGATGGAGAATC
>NZ_JAGGHR010000035.1:0-22777 GCF_024104075.1 Gilliamella sp.
TATTAAATAACTATTAACAAATAACAAAAGCGCTTTTATTAAAAAGCCAAATTCAACGTAATAAAAAAATAACTAGCCTATAAGTGTTTGATTTTATTTAAAAATGCAAATAAAAACTTCAATAAAATCAATAGTCTACCTGAACGTTTTTAGAGCAAAAACACGCTTATAGCACCACAATGTTAATCAGCCTGCCTTATCACAGCATCAAAATATGCCGATAACGAAGTAAAGTTAGTACGCTAAACTAGGTTGTTGGGTGTGTTTGTGTTTTAGATGTTATCTGCAATATTAATTATTCCGCAAAAATCAAAAAGTCCTAAAGCTAATACCCTATTTTAATTATAAAATTCACCTATCTCTAAAGCTGAACCGTTTTTCGGCTATCTTGCTAAATATTAGAGTAATTATTGGATCATTTAATAGTTTACGTTGATAATAGTAAGCATAACAGCTTAATTTTACAATAGCACATCACGGCAATTGATTTTTTGTTAACAGCTTTATTTAATCATCCCAAAGCATAATTGCATGATCTTCAGTTAATATTAACGGCGGAGCAAAAAGATACTCTTTGACTTTAGCTGGTAAAACCTGCATGTCATTAAAGTTAAATTGTAACTCAGGATAAACATTAGCGATTTCTTTTATACGGGTATCAAGTAATTCCTTTATTTTATTCGATTCTTTTGTAATAGCTATTTCGTCTTTTAACATGCCAATTTGTTTTTTATGGTGCTCTGACTCAAATATTTCATGAAAAACAAAAGAAAATCCCTTTTTGTTATTGGTTCTGTCACAATCGGGGCATTCTCTATATTCAGGATGATGCAATTTAAGTTCTTTAACACGCAAAGCAATAATTTCGTCGATATGATCGGTATAATAATTTAATGTAGGATCTAAATAAGCCAGCGTTCTGTGTTCAGGTATTGCGCTATTACTATGCACTAAGGTAAATAAAGGTTTTTTTAATATCTTCATTTTTGTAACTTCCTTTTAATTAAAATAAAAAGATAACAAGACCTTAATAAATAAAAGAGGCTGTTAATTTTATGTAAAAATGTTTTTGGTTGACATAATACTTAAATATAAAAAACAACAAAAATTAAAATAAATCATTATGTTATAATAAATATTTAAATTAATGAATTTAAGTTTCAAAGCATAGGTACTTAAAATAATAAAATACTATTAAGAACAACTGCTATCAGAAAATGAAAAGTCTTATTTACTTACAAACCTTACTTAAAGGTTAATTACGGTATATTATCAATACAGTAAAACATTATTACTTAATAGTAAAAACTTAATAAGCGAATGACTACCTATTTAAAAATAATCACTTTTTTAAGACAGATTTAATTTTGGAAAGTTCAATAATATCGCTAATTTTATCTTTTAGTTAAAGATCTTACGTCTAATTTTATAGACAAATACATAACGAAGTAGATCAATATATCACAATAAGTTTTAATATATTTAACTATTAAAGCTATCTAAAATAGTGTAGAGCACGGAATGATTTATTTTTTAGTAAAAAACTAGCAATATTGGTCAAATTATAAGACGATCATAATTATGGTGATGATTGTTGGGTTTTCAATGCCTTTGGATATTACAAATAATCAACCTAATATATAGGATTTCCTTACGCTGTTTACAGGAATTGAAACAAATACGGCGATTAACATACTTTTTATTGCAGTAGTTTTAATTGATATACGGCATAATCAGCAAATAGTTAGTGATACAACAGATACAAACAAAATTTTAAGTGATTTGCTCACTTTTATAATAATAAAGTTAAACAACATAAGGCGATTTTAAATAAAACACCTTATGAGTTTTTAGAGAATTATTTTAACTGTGAAATATAAACAAATTGGTGTTTTCCTACATTTTAAGGCGAAAATGTCAGATGAGCTAACTATTTTTAAAGTTTGCTCTTTTTGATATGTTTTAAATTAGGTAAAGCAATTGCCAGAAGAATAATACCCACTCCAATCCATTGATTAAAATGGACCGATTCGCGTAAATAAAAATATGAACAAGTGACCGCCACAGGCAATTCTGCTGCCGACAAAATGGCACTTAATGAAATTCCAATTCTTGGAATTCCTACCGAAAACAAAAAAGGTGGCAATACAGTACCTAGTAATGCTAATAAAAATCCTAATTGATAAAGTTTGTCGCTAATATCAAGTTTGAAGAAAAATAAAGGTGGAAATATCAAAAAAGTAACAATACATGCGCCGGTAATCATCCACGCACTTTTTTCAAGCTTAGGTAATTCGTTACCAATATTGCTGCTAGTACTAATAAAGAGTGAATACATCAGTGCTGCTAAAAAACCAAAAAAACAACCAGTCAAATTTAAACTAATATCTTGATTAAAAATACCTGCTGCTAAGCAGCTACCTAAAATAATTACAATAATCGCTGAAAGTTGAATAATACTAGGTTTGTTTTTGAAAAAAATAAAATCAATAAAGACGCTAATCCACAAATATTGCATTAATAAAATAATTGCAATTGATGCAGGCACTAGTTGTACGCATTGGTAATAACAAATACCGACTAATCCAGGAAATAGACCAACAGCGCAGACCTTCCATTTTTTTGTTAATTTTGTATTCTTTTCTGTTGGAGGTGTTAATCGTGTGTTTGTTGATGTAGATACTTTTGGGGATCGTATTATTTTGACAATAAAGTGAATAATCCATAACATTAACATTCCCAAAAAACATTGGATACCAGTGACTTCACCTAATTTATACCCGTCTTGATAAGCCGTCTTAACGATAGAAGATAGTACGCCAAAGCTACATGCACCTAATAAAACCAGTAAACCGCCTAAAAATTTATCTTTCATATCTAAATCTCGTAACAAAAAATAACATTGCCGATAATTTCGGCTAAAAAACACAATAAAAGACATTAGGGGAAGGATTATTAAATTCATTCCCCAGATGTCTTTTTAATAAGTTAAATCAATCAAATTACAATGATAATTAATATTTCAAAATCTATTAATCTCAACAGATAAGTGATTATGTAGCACACTTACTTTTAGTATGGTCATAATTAAATGAATAATAAAAAACAACACCTAACACAAGTGCATATGTAGCGAAAATTAGCCAAATTGTTTGCCAATCTTTAAGACCATCATGTGTACACATGTCAACAACATAACCACTTAAAATGGAGCCAAAATAAGCACCAATACCATTAACCATGGTCATAAATAGTCCTTGAGCGCTGGCTCGAATATTTGAGCTGACTTCTTTTTCAATGAAAATAGAGCCTGAAATATTAAAAAAGTCAAATGCACAGCCGTAAACGATCATTGAAAGCATTAATAGCACAAAACCAAAAGGTGTTGGATCACCAAATGCAAATAAACCAAATCGTAAAGTCCAAGCAATTAAGCTTATCATTATGACTTTTTTGATGCCAAATTTTTTGAGAAAAAATGGGATGGTTAAGATAAATGCGACTTCAGCCATTTGTGAAACCGATAATAAAATAGCAGGGTATTGTACAATTAAGCTATCTTTAAATTCTGAGACTTTACCAAAATCATGTAAGAAAGCGCCACCAAAAGTATTAGTGATTTGTAGTATCGCACCAAGTAACATAGCAAAAAGAAAAAAAACAGCCATAACGGGCTTTTTGAATAACACAAAAGCATCTAATCCCAAATAAGAAACCCAAGACTGTTTTTGACTTTTAGATACAGTAATATTTGGTAATGTTGCACTATAAACAACAAGTACAGCAGATGCTGCGCAGGCAACATAAAGCTGAGCATTACTCAACTCGAATTTGCATAAACTAATTGTCCACATTGCAATGATAAAACCGACAGTACCAAATACTCGTATTTTAGGGAAAACGGTTACCGAATCTAAGTTATGTTGAGCCAAACAGTGGTAGCTAATAGAATTAGATAATGCAATAGTTGGCATAAAAGCTAACGCATTGCCTAACATTACCCAAAATAAAATAGCTGAATTATTAACTGATGCAGCATAAAAAAGCGCAATGGCACAAACAGAATGACAAAGCATATATAGATATTTAGCCTGCAAAAATTTATCGGCAATAATACCAATAATAAATGGTGTAATTAATGCCGCTAAACCTTTGGTACTAAAAATCATCGATACTTCAACACCAGAAAAGTGTAAAGTATTAAATAGATAAGCACCAAAAGTGGCTAACCAGCTTCCCCAAATGAAATATTGGAAAAACATCATTATTTTTAATCTATTTTTTATGTTCATTGTTTATTCCTAAAATAAAGTGAACTTTTTATAGAAAATTACCAATAAAAAGTATTGGTTAGAAGCGTGCAATCGTTTTTGTTATTAGTTGTAAAAAAGTTGATTTAACGCGTTCTGCTGTCTCTATAACTTCTTCGTGTCCTAATGGTTGATCTAAAATTCCGCAAGCCATATTAGTTAAACACGAAATTCCAATGGTTTTAATGCCTGAATGGTGTGCGATAATTGCCTCGGGTACAGTTGACATGCCAACTGCATCGGCACCTAAAACACGAATCATTCTAATTTCGGCAGGTGTTTCATAAGTTGGACCTGTCCACCAAGCATAAACACCTTGTTGTAAGGTAATATTAAGTTCTTTGGCTACATCAATTACTGTTGAACGCAATTGCTTATTATAAACCTCACTTACATCTAAAAAGCGCACACCTAAATCAGGGTTATTTGGTCCAATAAGAGGATTGTTGGCAGTAAGATTAATGTGATCGGTGATCAACATTAAATCGCCTGGTTTAAAACTCGTATTGACTGCACCACATGCATTAGTGATAATTAATTTTTCAACACCAAGCATCTTCATCACACGAACAGGGAAAGTAACTTGATCTAACGAAAAACCTTCGTAATAGTGAAAGCGCCCTTTCATTGCCACAACTGTTTTGTCTCCGCATTGGCCAATGACTAATTCATTTGCGTGGCCAACGGCTGCTGATTTGGCGAAATGTGGAATTGTGTCATAAGGAATATGAACAGCATCTTCAAGAGTGTCGGCAAAAGGTCCTAAACCTGAACCAAGAATAATCCCAATTGTTGGTTTTTTGTTTGTGTGTTTCTGAATAAAATTAACGGCTTGTTGAATATCTGAAGTCTGATGCATGATAGTATCCTTTCAAAAAAAATTAATGCTAAGCTAAAGTAAAATAGGTGAATATAATAAAACAGTGATAACCTATTGCTTAGTTTAATTGGGTAAAATCCCATAAAATAATTAAAAAACAAAATAATTTTTGTTTTCGGCATATATTATGATGATCTTCGTCTAATAAAGGAAGATGCGAATTGGTATATCTTAGAATGAATTAGAAAAATTTATTTTTTATTTTTATTATTCAATATATTAAATTTAGATTAATTTAATCACCAAAATGAATAATATAAAAGATTTTCTTAGATTAGACGATCATCGCCAGAATAGATCACGCCTTTATCGCCCCTAAAAAATCCTAACAAAGTTAAATGACATTGTTTAGCCAAATCGACAGCCATTGAAGTTGCTGCCGAAACCGCTAACAAAAATTCTACGCCACAATTGGCGGTTTTTTGTGCCATTTCATAGCTAGCACGACTTGATACTAATACCACACCGTGTTGATACTCAGGGTTATTTAACAATTTCATAGCTCTAAAGCCAAGTAGTTTATCTAATGCGACATGCCGGCCGATATCTTCAAACCCTGCCATAAATTGTCCTTTCAAATCTAGCCATACAGCTGCGTGCGTGCAACCAGTTTGTTTACCGACTTGTTGAACATGCGATAAATAGCTTAAGCTGTCACTAAAATCAGCTAAATCAATCTGACTTATTAATGGTAAAGTAGGAATATCTTGGTAGACTTGCTCTATCTGCTCAGTACCACAAATGCCGCATCCTGTTCGTCCAGCTAAATTACGTCGTTTTTCTTTTAGCTCGCTAAAGCGTCGTGACGAAAGTTCAATGTGTACTTCTATGCCTTTTGGGGTATCAATAACATCAATGCCATAAATATCATTAACCGAATGAATAATATTTTCCGTTAACGAAAAACCAATGGCAAAATAATCCAAATCTTTTGGTGTCGCCATCATCACTACATGTGAAATTCCGTTATAAATTAAAGCAACTGGCTTTTCGATAGCTAACATATCAGGTTGAAAATGTTGTAACTTACTGTTTTTAAATTTACGTACTGGAATTGATTTAACACCGATCGCCATTAATTGCCTCTTGCTAATTTGGTTATAATTAAGACTGCTATCAGCACAAGATCAGCCATTAATAATTCTAAAATGTTAACGCAGTGTAATATTTTATCAATAGATGGCGTGCTTAGCACTTAATAAGCAATATTATGATAAAATAGTTCACCATAAGCAATTGATAATTCATAAGCTAACTCTATGTCATTACAAGAAATTACACAGACTATCATGCAGTTTATTGAGCACCACCAAGTTTGGGCATTACCCATTATATTTTTATTGGCATTTGGTGAATCATTAGCGATTATCTCGCTTCTAGTGCCTGCAACGGCTATTTTATTAGGGGCAGGGGCTTTAATCGGTGGAGGAGCAATATCATTTGTGCCCGTATTAATTGCCGCTTCGGCAGGTGCTGTTTTTGGAGATTTACTGTCTTATTGGTTGGGTAAACACTATCATCAACAAGTTATTGCTTCATGGCCACTTAATAAGCACCCTAAATTAGTTTATCGTGCTGAGCAATTTTTTCAGCGTTATGGAACGTTAGGGGTATTTATAGGTCGATTTTTTGGACCACTACGAGCCATAGTCCCTTTAATTGCTGGCACAATGCATATGCCAACCACCAAATTTAACCTAGCAAACATTGCTTCAGCACCAGTTTGGGCTTTTGTATTGCTTGCGCCAGGAGCATTTGGTGTGCCTTGGTTAGAAACTCTTTTTGGTTAAAGCGTGCCGATGGTATAACTACGACGCCCACTCTTGCGTCCCAATGCTTCTAAATTGGTTTGCAATGGTGGGAATGGTAGCGTTAAATGATGTTTACGATAAGCTTCAAGTATCAATTTATGTATAGCACTTCGCAGTAACATTCGGTGTCCCATCTCGGCAGCAAAAACACGTAGTTCAAACAACTGAATACCTTCTTGGATATCCACCAAAAATACTTGAGGTTCAGGATCGTTAAGCACATATTCACATTCATCTGATGCTTGTTGTAAAAGTTTGATAACCAAATCACTATCAGCATCGATGGTAGCAGGAATAGTTAATACAATTCGAGTGATCGAATCAGACAATGACCAGTTCACCAATTGTTCGGTAATGAAAGCTTTATTGGGCATCACAATTTCTTTACGATCCCAATCGACAATGGTAATTGCACGGGTATTAATTTTTGTAATATTACCTGTCAAATCACGAATTGTCACCGTATCGCCAATACGTACTGGTTTTTCGAATAAAATGATTAAGCCAGAGATAAAATTAGCAAAGATCTCTTGTAAACCAAAACCTAGCCCCACACCTAATGCGGCAATTAACCATTGGATTTTAGACCAGTCGATACCAATAAACGAAAATGCAATCATACAGCCTATCATCAAAGTAATATATTTTGAAACTGTGGAAATAGCATACCCTGTTCCTGGTGATAAATCTAAATGTTGCAAAATGCCTAACTCCAACAAAGAGGGCAGATTTTTGACCAACTGAACGGTAATTGTCATCACTAAAATCGCAATACAAACTGCACCAAGGGTAATGTATTGTTCGATTTCAGTTCCATTTACAATGGCGCTGGTTCCCCAAAGTTTAATATTATTCATAAAGGCAAAGGCCGAATGCAATTCAGACCATAGCAAAATCATACTAATTAGCGCAATCATCATAATAATCGATCTGACTAAATGTAAGGATTGCGCACTGATGACATCTAAATCGATAACAGGTTCATCAACACTTTCGTTAAGTGAATTGAGATCATCTTCATGTGATTTGGCTCGTTGCATACGTTCTAATCGACGTTGCTTGGTTCGTTCAAATTCTATACGACGTTTTTGGATCCACATCCAACGGCGAATCATAAAATAAATAACTAACAAAGCAAACCAAATAATGACAGAGGCCTCAAGACGTCCTAATAGTACTTGAGCTGTCGAAAGATAACCTAAACAAGCTGCAATGATAGCTAGCCATGGTGCACTTAATAAAATAAACCACAAAATATGACTTAATAAATTATCACCAGCTCCTTTTTTATCAATATAAAGAGGAACACCAGCACGATGGATAGAATTAGTCATAAACACCAAAGCAAAGCAGAGCAAAATAAACGACGTTCGACCAATTGTGGCAGCAAATTGATGATTATTATATTGATCAAAACTCATTACTATCATCACTAGTGGAATTACCAGCCAAACTGAAAGTTGATAATATTTCATCGCTGAGCGTACGCTAAGTCCAGACCAACCAAAATGGGTAATAAACAGTCCATTAGTTGACGCAAAATGCGCTGAAATAATAAATACCCACAAAATTGGCGCAGCAGCATTCACACCATAACCCAAGGCAAATGCGACAGGATAATCTGAATTAATCTGTAAAGCATAACCAAACACTGCCCACAAAATAGGGATAGGTAATGCCATAATTAATGAAAATATAATTACTTTTAAGGTTAAAGAGTAACTATCTTGTGTAACTTTTCCTACACGGCTAGCTGATTTATTGAGAAAAATATTATATTTCGTGCGCATCTTAAAGTGTGCAAACACGAATAGCAACGACAAAATAATTAAAAATAACGGTTTTGGCGAACTAAGTACTTCAATGCTAGCTTTATAAAGTTGCGAAATGGTATCGACAGAAAAAATCACATACACAACATCTTTGGCTAAATCAATTGGATAACTCAATGATATTGGATTCACATCAGCTACCCAGAAAAAATATCTGTGTGCAGCATCGTTTACTTCGTCAATCGCATTGGTTAATTGCTTATTGGCAATTTTTAGTTTAGTCAATTCTAGAATGGTAGTATCAGTTCCCGAAATAAGAGTCTTAAGTAATTCGGTCTGTTCTCGAATTAAACGACGATATTGGGTTGCTTCTTTGATGCTATTAAGTGGGCTTGTTAAAGTTGGGTAATTGTCCAAAGATGTTAAAATATTACTATAATTAAGTTGTTGCGCTTTTGCCTCGGCGATTTCGGCATCAAGCGCTTGCGATTTGGGTTTTTCTGGCAAACGCAATAACTGTTGACGTAAGGTTTCGCCCAAAGCGGTCGAAAAACTCAACCATTCTCCTTGTTCATCAAGTGTTGCCAGTGTATTTTGAACATGTGAAATTTGTGTCGTGATATTGTTTTGCTCATTAACAATACTAGTTAGATGTGTTTTTTGTAACTCCATATTTTGTCTGAGTTCATCATTTTTATCACTTAACTGATGAACAACTAGCGAAAGATCATTTTCATCATTAATGACTGGTGTGGTTTCTTCGGCAAAAGTCAGTGAAGAAAACAACACAACAACAAAGCACACAACACCACGAATCCACATAAAGCTATATCCTGTCAGCTAATTTTTGACCCACGCGAGTAACATCACCAACTTTAAGGTGGTTATTAAACTCAATCGAATTTGAGGCAAACAGTGTAATTACTGTCGAACCTAACTTAAAGCAACCAATATCTTGTCCTTTAGTTAATTTTATCCCGTTGGTATAAGTCCAACGTTTCATTATTCCTTCTCGTGGAGGGGTAACAATACCTTCCCATTGTACTTCTATACTACCAACAATAGTTGCCCCAACTAAAATTTGCGCCATTGGACCTAATTCGGTTTCAAACAAACAAATCACACGTTCATTACGAGCAAAAATATTAGGTATACTTTCGGTTGTAGCTTTGCTAACTGAAAATAGCGAACCAGGCACATAAATCATCTCACGCAAAATACCATCGCAAGGCATATGAAAACGGTGATAATCTTTAGGAGATAAATAAGTGGTTGCATATAAACCATTTCTAAAAAAGTTGATCATATCAGGATGACAGGCAAGTAATGATTCTAAAGAATAAAAATGCCCTTTAGCTTGTAACAGCTGTGTATCAAGAATAGTACCAAACTGACTAATTACACCATCAGCAGGCATAACAACAGCACTATCGGTGGTATCAATTGGCCGTGCATCCTCATTTAATTCGCGAGCAAAAAAGTCATTAAAGGTTTTAAATTCTTTTACATCACTAATTTTTGCTTCGCTCAAATCCACTTTATACACTTTACAAAAAAGCATAATCATCCATGTTGTAACTTTACCTAACTGTTTTTTTGCCAACCAACCAAAAATAACGGTTAATAGCTGTTTAGGAAGAAGATACTGAATAATTGCTTTTAACTGATTTAACATAGATAACTCTCAAAATTATGTTATAAATAATACATTATACCAAGGTTTATAGACAAAGTGTAAAACCAACTTAAATCAATAATTTGTATAATTGATCATATACATATATAAATTTTGCCAATTCTGTTCAATAATGGCAATCGTTTAAAAACTTTTATCGTTATTGTTACTTAAACTGCGGTCATTACCAATAATTAAGGACTGTATTAATGGCATTTAGAAGCATTAAAGCTAGATTTAGAAAAATAAAGAACAACATTTTGCAGAAATATTATTCATTTAAATGCATAAAGACACTGGATTATTTACGCTTCATGGTCAAAACAATTTTCTAAGAACTCAGAAAACGCTTTCCTTCGAAAATTGCTTAAGCTTTTTTCTATTTTTTGAATCCTAAATATTTGCTGATCATATCTCATCTCTATTAAAGTTCGTATTACTCATTGAACTTTCTCATTCGTTTGTGAGCAGACTGGTCTCATGAATTTTTGATTGATACGATAATAGTTATTACACGTTTTGACAAATAGGTATTCACTTGAGCCTTGATATTCACGTCCGCTATCAGAATAAAGGTTTTAATGGTATAAGGGCATTAGGCTAATATGCACATTTTTTAGAACAGTACTGAGCTAAATAGGGATTTATTGGGAGTAAGTGTACACATAGAGCTCGCGAAAATAATCAATATTAACGAATAAATATTCTCGCGTATATTGTTTTGTTTTTTTTAATTAAAGGTAAATGTTTGGGGCCGACATGTAGCATTTTGCTAGGATTGGTATAGCGTTTAGCTTGTCTTAATAATTTATTTTTAATGAATTTTTATGATTTAATAAGACGTTTAATGCCATAGCTGATGGTTTTATAACGTCCATTCTTACTGGTTAAAGGGACGAAATGCTTCAATCGGGCTTTCTTAGTACGTTATAAATTATAGGACGACCGACCATAAAACGTTTAGCCAAATCAGTAACGGTTATTTTTTTATGATATAAGCGCCATATCTGTTGTCTGTGATAAGGTGTTAATTTTGTTTTTTTATGTATATCTATTACAGTATTTTCTTAAATTACTGTAGACAACACGAGTAAATCTTACATCTGATTTATTAAAATAATTAATTTGTTTTTTATTAATGAAAACATACTAGAAAGCACATCATACATTAGAGAACCCGATTGTCCTCTAAATATTGTAAATATGATTACCGAAATTCCAGCTGAAATAACCGCATATTCAACTACCGTTATGCCTTGCTTATTTTGAATAAATTTAGCTAGAAAAGTATTAACTAGAATATTCATTATGCATTCTTTCATCACTTTATCCTTTCATTTAATATTATTTGTATTTTTATGTAAATGAATTCCTTTTAATGTTTATTTTACAATTCTAACGACAAATAGAATAAAATTCAAGCAAATGGGTTTTATATAATCGATTATTTGTTAAATAGTATTCAATAACATCAGTTTGATAATTGATATGTTGCCTTTAAGTAAATTTTTTTAACTTTAGGAAGTACTTGTAAAGTTTACAGTAATCTAAACAACTCCAAAAAAATTGCGCTATATTACACAGTTATTTTAGTTTGTTAGTAGCCTAAATTAAAAGAGTAGAAAAAACACCAAATTATCAATGATAAACACTGGGATTAAAATACATACAGACCATTTCATGTAACTAAAAAAGCTTGGCATGTTAATTTTATTTTGAATTGCAATGCTTTTGACCATAAGGTTAGGTGCATTACCTATATAGCTAAGAGCTCCCATAAAAACTGAACCCATTGAAATAGCGAGTAAGGTTTTTTCTAATATATTCATTAAAATAGTGGCATCGCCCGAAGCTAGATTAAAGAAGACCAAATAAGTGGGGGCATTATCTAAGAATCCTGAAAGTAGACCTGATAGCCAAAAATACATGCTATTGATCGGTTGTCCTTGTTCATTTGTTACTAGTGATACTATTGGGGCTAATGCACCATGGCTACCTGCTCGTAAAATAGCAAGTACAGGGACGATAGTAATAAAAATCCCGATAAACAGCTTAGCAACTTCAATGATAGGCTCCCAATTAAATTCGTTACCGGCACGTACTTGTTTAGGGGTAATTAACATAGAAAATAGGGTAATCATGATAAAAATAGTATCACGAATTAAATTTTGTAAAGCAATATGTGTTCCTAAAACCGTAAAATTAACCGATGAATGCCAAATACCAGACATTAACACGCAGGCAATAATGATTGCCAATAAAAAGATATTGCTTACACCATAAACCTTAATAGCGCTAGCTTTTTTAGCAGAAGTTAATGTAAACGAATCACCATATTGGGTACGAAAGTAGTAGCAATCAATCTTATAATAAATTGCTAATAACAAAATTGAACTAAACAAAACTGGCAACAACATATGTTGAATTGTCCATCCAAAATTAACACCTTTTAAAAAGCCAATAAATAAAGGTGGATCGCCGAGTGGTGTTAATCCACCACCAATGTTCGCCACTAAAAAGATAAAAAAGACAATGGTATGTACGGCATAATTTCGCTGACGATTAGCTCTAATTACAGGTCGAATCATTAACATAGCTGCGCCAGTAGTGCCCATGAGTGAGGCTAACAGTGTACCTATTGCAAGCAAACCAACGTTTAGTTTGGGTGTGCTAAGCACATCGCTCTTAATTAAAATCCCTCCTGAAACGGTAAATAGTGCAAGCAATAACAAAATGAAAGGAATATATTCAGCTATAATTGCATGAGCAGTAAGATTGATGGTGGTTTGTAGACCAAAAGAATATAAGGCAAACAGTACAAACAGCATTGTCCAAAAAGTAATAATTTTGCCATAATGATAATGCCAAAGTCGCGACAGAAATAGCGGCATTAATGCAATAGAAAATAAAATCCCTACAAACGGAATCCCCCAACAAATTGATAAATCATCACCGCTAAAATCAGCAGCTAAAAGATCAAAAGGTATTAGTGTTAAAACAATAAAGGAACAGAGGGCTTTCATTAATTTTTGTATTTTCATTTTTAAAGAGCTCAAATTATAACAAAGTGTTTTAGTTTTATCGAATTTTAAGATTTTTAATAAGGATTGAGCAATAATATTGTAACGGGAATTTAATAATATAAAAACCACCACAAACAACACCACAGTTAGCTATAACCATCTGATTTAATTGGAAATTAAAATTTTAATAAAATCAATAGTCTACCTGAACAATTTTAGAGCAAGAAACACACTTATAGCACCACAATGTTAATAAATTTGCCCTATCAGAGCGCCAAAATATACCGATAACGAAGTAAAGCTAGAACACCAAACAAGGTTGTTGGCGGTGTTTGCGTTTTAGATGTTATCACCAATATTAATCATTCCACAAAAACTAAAAGCTCCTAAAACTAACACCATATTTTAATTAGAAAATTCACCTATTTTATAACTGAATCATTTCTATCTTTATGTTTATTTAAATTTATTTACATTTCTTTACAAAAAAATCCGCCAAAAAACTAGCCAACTATTTTTTAAATGGCTATACTTTAACCGCTACAGGAAAATAAGCTCATTAAATAAGCGAATAATTATAAAAAATAAAATAAAACAAATAATTACTTGACAGGTAAACCATAATGCATTATCATTTTAGACACCAGACACCAGACACCAGCACTGGCAAACCTATGTATTAAATTTATCAAATAATCCTATTCGACGAGTTTTTACACGAAGCTTATTTATATCTTCCAAATTATCTCTCTATGTTTTATCGAAATTGTCCCCAAAAAGCTTATTGGTGTTGGGACTGTTATTATTGTTATCTTCATGGAATTTACAGGCGAATAGCAAAAAATATCGAACAGGTAATCGTAGTGATGCAATAATAATACCGTCGCCAGTTATCAATTATGTAAGGCCAAATCTATATAATGGTAAGGGAAAATTTGCAGGCCCAGCTGACATATGGAATCCTGATAAGGGCTTTTTAGTACAATCAATTGATTTCGAATCAATTCATCCTGAATCATATAATCAAAATTTCCCGACCACTGGTCTGGATGGTTTATATTTTGATTTGCTCATAACAGGAATAGAACCAGAAAAATTGACATGGGAACCCGTTACTTTGGGGGGAATTACTGCAACAGTGACAAATGTTGTAGCTGAGGATTGGTGGATTCCTTATGAAGATAGGGGAGTTGTAGCCCGTGTTAAGTTAACAGGTCCAGAGGCAAGAACTCAAAGGAATAATCCTAAACCTAGTCAAATAGCTAAGCCAAGGTTACCACAGACGTTTGAGTTAGTGGGTAGAGATAGAGATGGTGTAGAGGTAGTAAAATATGGATTTGAGTTGAGGCAGTGGTTCGTCTATCGAGATAATCTAAATGGATATCCACATCATAGTGACCAGTTAGCATGGTGTAATGGTTTGGGGTATCGCATGTCGAGGGTAAGGGATTTAAGTAATGCGAAGTGTGGTATTAATTGGCCGTTCTGTTCAAATGGCATAGACGACTCTAGCTCATCAGGTAATTATTACCAGCGTCGAATTGGCGGTGGATTTTTCGCAGAGTGGGGCGAACCGCACAGTTACTTTGGTGGTAAGGACTTCAACAGCCCCTACGCTGTATGCTGGACGAGTGACAAGGCAGGTAGCACCACCCCGTTTCATGTTTCGCTCGATGGCCGAGTCTACAGCAGTGGTGAGTACCTCCCCTTCAATGCTATTTGCACCACACCTTAGTATTTATTTTTTAATACTTAGGGCGCTAAGCAGGCAAAGCTTGTGAACCTAGCGCTTTAATGACTGAAAGTAAAAACAATGCTCCGACTGATACAATTTTCAAGCTTGCGCTTTTGCTATCAACTGGCTGTTATTAACAAATTATTATTAAATAGCTATTATCAAATAACAAAAGCGCTTTTATTAAAAAGCCAAATTCAACGTAATAAAAAATTAGTCTATAATTGTTTGATTTTATTTAAAAAATAAAATAAAAACTTCAATAAAATCAATAGCCTACCTAAACGTTTTTAGAGTAAAAAACAACGCTACACCGTAGTCATTTTGATTAATTGATTTGTTCGGTTTTCGCATATTGCTGTTAAGTCGTTATAATAGCGGTTATTTGATTTTGGATAAAATAGGACAACCGTGCAAACGCCATTAAAAAAGCCCCAATTACATTGCAGAAACAAACACCGGAATGGCTATGATTTTGCAAAGCTCATTAAAATACTGCCTGAGCTGTCTCGATATGTAAATCAGAATTCCTATGGCAATTTATCGATCGATTTTGCCGATCCTATGGCTGTTAAACTGTTAAATAAAGCCTTGTTATTGAATGATTATCAAATGAATTATTGGGATATCCCAGACGGTTTTTTATGCCCGCCCATTCCTGGTCGATCTGATTATATTCACTATTTGGCTGATTTATTAGCTCAAGACAACCAAAATAGCATTCCAACAGGTAAACAAATTCGGGTTTTAGATATCGGCGTTGGGGCTAATGTGATTTACCCTATTATTGGTTGTGCCGAATATGGTTGGTCATTTGTAGGGAGTGATATTAATCCAGTTGCGATCAAAGTTGCTTTGCTTATTACACAAGCCAATAGGTTATTAAAAAACACTTTGCAGTGTCGATTACAAAAAGACAGTGGATCGATTTTTAAGCATATTATTAAGCCCAATGAATTTTATGCTTTAACCCTGTGCAATCCGCCTTTTCATGCTTCAGCAGAAGATGCATTGGCAAGTACGCAAACCAAATTAAAGAAGTTAGGTAAGCTAACAAATTCCACTCAAAAAACTGTGCTTAATTTTGGTGGACAACATGCCGAGCTTTGGTGTCAAGGAGGTGAAAGTGCTTTTATTAGTAATATGATTAATGAAAGTACTCAATATAAAACTCAATGCCTGTGGTTTACTTCATTAGTTTCAAAAAAAGAGACCTTGTCAATAATTAACAAAAAATTAAAACAAGCTGCTGTTGTTGAAAGCCGTATTATTCCCATGGCGCAAGGGCAAAAAGTGAGTAGGTTTGTAGCGTGGACTTTTTTTAATCAAAATGAACGCCAACAACTTTTGTCAAAAAATTCCCAAAAAACGCAGGGTTAAACATTATAAATAAATTACCTTTATTGACCTTTTTGTTGTAAAAGGTCGTTTAAGTGTGTTTTGTTCATCTGCAATAAAAATACCGATAGCTTATTGTTTTGCTTTTGGTTAAGATGGTGATTATTTAATCGCCTCTATTAACCCATCTCAATTTTCAATAACCATAGGAAATACCGATATGAAAAGTAATCAAACAGCTAAGTTCATTGAGCAGCTACAAGGTATTGTTGGACATAAATATACTTTAACCAATCCAGCACGAACATTACCGTATCGTCAAGGTATTCGCTTTGGCGAAGGTGATGCATTGGCAGTTGTTTTGCCAGGGACATTAGTTGAACAGTGGCAGGTGTTAAAGGCATGTGTTGAAGCGGATGTGATTGTCATCACACAATCCGCAAATACTGGATTAACTGGTGGATCAACGCCTGATGGTAATGATTATGATCGTTCTGTTGTTATTGTTAGCACTCGTCGCTTGGATGGTATCAAAGTGATAGAAAATGGTGAACAAGTTGTCTGCTTACCAGGTAGTACACTTTTTCGTCTAGAAAAGGAATTAAAAAAATATCATCGAGGTCCGCATTCGGTTATAGGTTCATCTTGCATTGGTGCTTCTGTGATGGGTGGGGTATGTAATAATTCGGGTGGAGCACTGATTCAGCGTGGGCCTGCTTATACTCAAATGGCGGTGTTTGCTCAATTAGATGCGCAAGGGCAATTGCGTTTAGTTAATCATTTAGGTATAGAATTGGGTGATGAACCAGAAACAATTTTACAGAATCTTCAAAATCATACTTATACTGATAAGGATATTAAACGTGATGCTGGTTTAGGTCATGATCACCATTATTGTGAGCATGTTCGTGAAGTAGATGCCGATACGCCTGCTAGATTTAATGCTGATCCTGCTCGTCATTATGAAGCATCAGGTAGTGCTGGGCGTTTGATGGTTTTTGCTGTGCGACTTGATACTTTCCCTTTAGAAAAAAAATCAGCCGTATTTTATATAGGTACAAATGATATCAATGAATTAAATGGTATTCGTCGCCATATTTTAGGCCAATTTAAAACGTTGCCAGTGTCGGGCGAGTATATACACCGTGTGGCGTTTGATATTGCCGCGGTTTATGGAAAACCGACCTTTTTGGCCATTAAAAAGCTAGGTACAGATATGATGCCGCGCATGTTTGTGTTTAAGAACTTTGTTGATCGTGTTACGGCAAAAATCCCATTCTTCCCTAAAAACTTTTCGGATCGGTTTTCTATCTTTGCCTGCAAATTTTTACCTAATCATTTACCCAAGTCATTGCGTGATTATCGTGATCGTTATGAACATCATCTTATTTTAAAAATGGCAGATGATGGGATTGCAGAAGCCGAGGCTTTTTTAAAAAACTATTTTCAAAATAAAAATGGTAATTATTTTTTATGTAACGAAAAAGAAGCTGAAGCCGCAATGTTACACCGTTTTGCAGCTGCGGGTGCTGCAACGGCTTATCGTAATGTACATAGCAAAACAGTGGAAAACATTGTTGCATTAGATATCGCACTACGACGTAATGATACCGATTGGTTTGAAACGCTGCCAGAAAACATTGATCAAAACTTTATTTATAAAATGTATTATGGGCATTTTTTCTGTTATGTATTTCATCAAGATTATATAGCTAAAAAAGGGGTAGATTGTGATAAAGTTAAGGAGGAGATTTTAGCATTGCTTGATCAGCGTGGTGCGCAATATCCAGCTGAGCACAATGTGGGGCATTTGTATCATGCCAATGAGGATTTGAAAAAATTCTATCAAGAGCTTGATCCTACAAACAGTCTTAATCCGGGCATAGGTAAAACATCTAAGAAGAAAAATTGGGCTTAATTTTTTAAATTCTAGATGCTATTCATAATTAAAACTAACCGCTAGAAATCACATCTAGCGGTTTTTTCAGAATAATATCACAATAAAACAATTAGTGATTATTTAAATCACACCAACTTTTTTAATTGATATAAAATTTCTAATGCTTGTTTTGGTGTTAAAGCATCAGGATCAATCTGTTTTAACGCTTCTTCAACTTCCGAAGGTTCAGGTTCGTTGATAAAAGAAAGTTGAGATTGAGCAACGCCACTGTTAGCCGTTTGTTTTGAAATAATTTCGAGCTCTTTTAATTTTTGTTTAGCTCGCTTTAATACTGCCTTAGGAACACCGGCAAGTCCAGCAACAGCAATACCAAAACTTTTACTCGCTGCGCCTTCAGATACTTCGTGGATAAAAGCAACGGTATTATCGTGTTCAATGGCATCAAAGTGGATATTATAAACACCTTGCATATGTTCGGGTAATTGGGTTAATTCAAAGTAATGAGTGGCAAAAAGCGTCATTGATTTGATTTCATTCGCTAAATTTTCGGCACAAGCCCAAGCTAATGAAAGCCCATCATATGTTGAAGTTCCTCGACCAATTTCATCCATTAATACTAAACTTTGTTGAGTTGCATTGTGCATAATGTTAGCCGTTTCGGTCATTTCGACCATAAAAGTGGAGCGACCAGATGCCAAATCATCAGAAGCGCCAATACGTGTAAAAATGCGATCAACAGGTCCAATGACTGCTTTTGATGCAGGGACAAAACTACCAATATAAGACAGTAATACAATTAAAGCAGTTTGACGCATATACGTACTTTTACCGCCCATGTTTGGGCCCGTAATAATTAACATACGTCTGCTTGGTAATAATGAGAGTGAGTTTGCAATAAATGGTGTTTGTAAAACTTGCTCAATCACCACATGTCGGCCATCTTTAATTTCTATTCCTGAGTCGGTTGATAGTGTTGGTTTTTGATAGTTAAGGGTTAGTGCTCGTTCCGCCAAGTTGGTAAGCACATCAAGTTCGGCAATGGCCTCAGCACTGATTTGCATAGTGGCTAGATCTGGCATTAAGAGATCAAATAGCTGTTCGTAAAGTTGCTTTTCGAGTGCTAATGCTCGTCCTTTAGAAGTTAGCACTTTATCTTCGTACTCTTTGAGTTCAGGGATAATATAACGTTCTACATTTTTCAATGTTTGGCGACGAGTATAATGAATCGGTGCAAGGTGGCTTTGTCCACGACTAATTTGGATGTAATAACCATGCACGGCATTAAACCCAACTTTTAATGTATCAATGCCAAGTGTTTCACGTTCTCGGATTTCTAACTGTTCTAAATAATTGGTTGCACCATCCGCTAAACTTCGTAGTTCGTCTAGTTCTGCATTATATCCAGTAGCAATAACCCCACCATCACGAATAATTACCGGCGGTGTTTCAACAATAGCCTGATTCAATATTTCGGTTATATGGTCAAATTGATTTATTTTTTTATGCAAGCTAATTAACGCAGGTGAAGTAAGACCACTTAATAGTGTTTGTAATTGTGGTAATAAATTATAACCATCACGTAAACGAGCAAAATCACGAGGTCGAGCCGTATGTAATGCAAGTCTTGCTAAAATACGTTCCAAATCACCAATTTGTTTTAATAATGGATTAACTTCATCAATATAATTTTGTAATTCGCCAATAGCTTGTTGTCGATTTTGTAATATAGTCAAATTACGAATTGGTGAATGCAACCAACGTTTAAGCATACGGCTACCCATTGGTGTTTGAGTTTTATCAAGTATTTCAGCTACAGTATTTTGAGTTCCACCAGATAGGTTTTCGGTGATTTCTAGATTACGACGTGTTGCGGCATCTAACACGACAAAATCATAAGCCGACTGTTTGATAATTGAACGTATATGAGGTAGAGCTGTGCGTTGAGTATCTTTTACATATTGTAACAAACAGCCAGCTGCACAAAGTGCATAATTACACTCTTCCACACCAAATCCAATTAAATCATTAGTGCCAAATTGTAGATTAAGCTGTTGTTTTGCTGTTTCAAGATCAAAGTCCCATTGTGGACGACGGCGCAATCCAGAGTTATTTTCAATTAATGGCATAGATTGAAATTCTTCCGGATATAGCAATTCGACAGGACTTGTACGTTGTAATTCGGCTTGCATTTCCTCGAAATTGTCACATTCAAAAATATAAAATCGTCCTGAACTGATATCGAGTGTGGCATAGCCGTAATAATTTTTATATTGCCAAATTGATGCCAGTAAATTGTCTTTGCGATCTTCTAATAATAGCTCATCACTTACCGTACCAGGAGTTACAATACGGACAATTTTTCGTTCTACTGGTCCTTTACTAGTAGCTGGATCGCCAATCTGTTCACAAATAGCAACAGATTCCCCTAGTGCGATTAACTTTGCTAAATAACTTTCAACCGCATGATAAGGCACCCCCGCCATAGGAATCGGTTCACCATTTGACGAACCACGCTTTGTGAGCGAAATATCTAAAAGTTGCGAGGCACGCTTGGCATCATCATAAAACATCTCATAAAAATCACCCATACGATAAAACAATAAAATATCAGGGTTTTCAGATTTAAGTTTTAAATACTGCTGCATCATTGGGGTGTGGTTGGCTAAATTGTCTTTATTAGTCATGGTGGTTTTCTTTTTTTATCTTTCAACGTAATAAGTAAATTCATTAGTCTAACAAAGAACCATTAAGATGCATAAATTCGTACTGGTTCTTATTTTTAGTTTAATCATAAATTATGATAAATGTAAGTTGTATAATGTAATCATCTATATAATAATTCTATTATAACTGATTATTGGTTTATTACAGAGGCTATTTGGGGCTTAATGTAAAATGGATATGTTTGCATTTAATTAAAGAATTGGACTCATTACGAGCCCATTATTCTAAATTATGTACTTTTTATGTGGTTTGGTTATTCAACAATATTGAATATAAAAAAGTTTTTATCCTTATATTGCCATATAAATTTTTACATCATTTTTGTACTAATAACCAGATATTTATAATTCGATTTTTTTATGATTAGTTAAGACTTTTAAATTAATAAAATGGGCAAAAGTAACCAATGGATCGTTATTATCAATTTTATTCAGTAAATTATCAAAAATATTTCGCTTTTTTCCTAATCTATTGGTCAATGATTGTAGTACAAGCAATTTTTTTTACTTGTTTGTGTAGTTATACAAATAGTTTCTCTCAGTCTCTTTTTCCTTTGTTCTTACCTTTTTTATTTGCAGCGTTGATTGGTATAATGTATCAAGCTATAGCAGAAAATTTTTTAGATGAACATTTGGAAATATTTTATGATAATGAAAAGATAACATTTATATCATCTAAATTGGGAAAAAAAGAATTTTTATTTTCTCAAATAAAATTTTTTGCTATTTATCGAAACAAAGGTGCTTTTGCTTCTATTAGTTTTTCTATAGATATTCAAGAAGATGGAAGCGGACCAATAAAAAAAATACGTTATATTAATCATAAATTCTTTTATCACGATGACGAGAGAAAACAAAGTTATGACATTGTACATAGCTTTATGTATGGAATAGGCTGTGATATTTTACTATGGCAATATGATTTAATTAAAGATGAACATTATTCTAATCGTCGTAAAGGAACATATCGTTTAACAAAAATTTATAAACGTAAATAATTACTATAAATTGTAGGATTTACTAGCGTTGTTTACAGTAATTTGAGAAACTACTGTAATGAATATACATAAAAAACAAAACTAACTAGAAAATATTTATTTGTCGGTATTGATGATTTTTCACGTGAGCTTTATGCCAGTATTTACCCAGATAAATTTCAATTTAGCTTGGCACAGTTTTTACAAAACGATGTGTTAGCCCAATGTCCTTATACTACTACATGTATTTATTCTGATAATGGACGTAAATATCAAGGCACCAGCGAACACCTATTTGCTAAAACGTGTAATAACAACCGTATTAATCAAAAATTCACCAAACCCGCCTGCCCACAAACGAATGGGAAAGCCGAAAGAGTGATACGAACTTTGAATTGAAATATGGCATAATCAGCATATATTTAGCGATTCAAAAGATATGTAACTATCCCCTAAAATAGTACAGCAAAAAAGTAGAAAATTCTCTATGATAAAAGAAAAGGGGATTTAATTATGAAAAAAATGACTGAACATCAAATTGTCGCTATTTTAAAAGAAGCTGAAGCGGGTATTCCGGTTAAAGAACTGTGCCGTAAATATGGCATGGGTAATTCAACTTTCTATAAATGGCGA
>NZ_JAGGHR010000036.1:0-22145 GCF_024104075.1 Gilliamella sp.
AACGATTTATAACACCGAAAGACCGCATGAGGCATTAAATAACATGACACCGCCCGAATATAAAACATTAAAACAGGTAGTATTATTTTCTACGTAAGTTGTGTACTAAGTTTGTGGTATTTACAAAACAATTATACAGATTGGTTTCCTCTACTCTAAGGATTGAATATGATTTTTAAGTTTATTATCTTCCTTTTGATAGGATCCTTGGCTAGATTATTAGCTAGTATTTTGGTGGTGACGTATTAGTTATTATGCTAGCAAGCATCTCGATGGCTAAAGTAGGTGCATAACTTGCACAAAAATTATCGATTAAAAAATTAATTAAATTCTTTGGTATATTTTATTATTGCTTGCAATGAAATTAATCATTTTTTAAACATCATTAATAAATAAAAAGGCCGCAAAAGCGACCTTATCAGTTTTGATGCAATACCATTAAATGACTATCTTGCTTCTTTAACTGCAAGTCCTAATTGCCAAACGGCCATTGCATAATGAGTGCTGTGGTTATAACGGGTGATAGTATAAAAGTTTGGTAATCCATACCAGTATTGGTAACGATCGCCCATATCAAGACGCAATAAACTTACCTGCGTATGTCCTTCTAATGAGCTTTGTGGTTTTAATCCAGCTTTTGCCAATGTTTCAATTGAATATTTAGTACTAAAACCAGTATCAAGTGATAGTGCTTGGCCATCAGCCATTACAGCCACTTTTTTACCACGTTGCCAACCGTATGATTTAAAATAGCTTGCCACACTACCAATAGCATCAACAGGATCCCATAAATCAATATGCCCATCATGATTAAAATCAACAGCGTGACGTCTAAATGCTGATGGCATAAATTGACCATATCCCATAGCACCAGCAAATGATCCACTCAAATCAAAGGGATCAACCCCCTCATCTCGGCACATAACTAAAAAATCTTCTAATTCGTCAGAAAAATATTTCGCACGTCTTGGATAGTAAAAGGCAAGAGTTGACAAGGCATCAATGATTTTAGTTTTACCCATCACTCTCCCCCAACCTGTTTCGACGCCAATAATGCCAACAATAATTTCGGGTGGCACACCATATTCATTATAAGCACGCTGTAATTCTTTTTGGTATTGATTCCAAAATTCAACACCACGAGGAAGGTTACTTGGTGTAATAAATTTATTTTTATATCGAATCCAAGCACCATTTGGTGCCGTTGGCGAGGTTGCTTTTGGTGCTTGTTTATCCATTAAATTAATTACCCAATCGAGCTTATTAGCTTGAGCAAGCACATTACGGAGTTGTTGACGATTAAAACCATGCTTACTAACCATTCTATCAATAAATTTTTCTTTATCTATGTCTAGTGACGCACTAGCGGTTTTAGATTGATTGTGCTCTTTTTCGAGATAGACACCGCCTTTAACATTTGCATGTCCACGGTGTTCTTTCATGGGAGATGTTGAAGATTTATTACTACTACAAGCTACAAGCAATAAAATTGTACTAATAAAAATGGCAATACGCTGCATAAAAAATCCATATTTTAAGTAATTAAAAATCGACAACATCATAAGATATTTATTGTTATTTAACAATATTTGGGCATAATTCTCCTGCCGAAACTTGTTTAATATTGTTTAACGTCGTATCAGAAATATTTAACAATGCTTCTTGTGTTAAAAATGCTTGGTGCCCCGTAAAAATAACATTATGGCAGGAAGATAAACGACGGAACACATCATCTAAAATAACATCATTAGATTTGTCTTCAAAAAAGAGATCACGTTCGTTTTCATAAACATCCATGCCTAAAGCACCAATTTTTGTTTTCTTTAATGCATCAATAGCTGCGGTTGCATCAAGTAATGCGCCACGACTTGTATTGATAATCATCACGCCGTCTTTCATTTTTTGGAAAGAATCTTTATTCAATAAATGATAATTTTCAGGGGTCATAGGGCAATGTAACGTAATCACATCAGATTTTGCATATAACTCATCTAACTCAACATATTGCGCTCCTAATTCAACTGCAACATCATTAGGATAAGGATCATAGGCAAGAATATGCATACCAAAACCTTTCAAAATGCGGATAATCGCTTGACCAATTTTGCCCGTACCAATAACACCAGCAGTACGATTGTGCATATTAAATCCAGTTAATCCATCTAACGAAAAGTTAGCATCACGAGTACGCTGATAGGCTTTATGCGTTCTTCTATTTAACGTCATCATTAAAGCCACTGCATGTTCTGCAACTGCTTCTGGTGAATAAGCTGGCACACGAACCACCGTGATACCTAACTTTTCAGCTTCAGTTAAATCAACATTATCAAACCCAGCGCAACGAAGCGCTAAAATCTTAATGCCATAACTTGCTAATTTTTTTAGTACTTTTCTATCTACTTCGTCATTAACAAATGCACAAACTGCGTCATAACCTTGGGCGGTAACCACTGTTTTACAGCTAAGTTTATGTTCATAATATTCGATATCAAAGCCATATTTTTTATTAGCGATTTCTAAATGTTCTTTATCATAATGTTTACTACTAAAAACAGCCACTTTAATTGAACTTTTCATATTACTACACCCCTTTTAAATGGTAGTTTGTTAATCTCTTAATTAATTATTGACATTAATTTTATACTGAAACACATAGTTACCTGAAACTTTTTAACAAAAAATAGCTAAAATAATGAATCTCTAACTTTCAAAAAGTCATTGCGCATAACTTTCTTATATTGAAAACATGACTTTGGATAAAACGGTCTATCTTGGCTTGCTGAATTATTTTTTATATGTTGTGTGCTATGATAACACTTTGCCAAAAACTAACAATAAAGTTAAATAATGAATAGCTCGCAGAATTCACTTTTAAAAACCATTTTTACGACCAAGATGCTAATCTGCATTTTTACAGGTTTTGCTTCTGGTCTTCCTTTTTATTTATTATTACAACTGTTACCTGCATGGTTAGAAAGTGATGGTATTAATATCAAAACAATTGGAGCCTTTTCATTAACGCAAATTCCCTATATTTTTAAATTTATCTGGTCACCATTGATGGATAACATTTCGCTCTTTAATTTAGGGAGACGACGTGGTTGGATGCTTGGATCCCAAATAATACTTATATTTTCTATCGCAATATTAGGATTTTTTTCACCTTCATTGAATATTTGGTTAATAGCAACCATTTGCTTTATTATTGCACTATTTTCAGCTACACAAGATATTGCTCTTGATGCCTTTAGACGAGAGTTATTGCTTGATAAAGAATTAGGACTTGGTAATAGTATTCATACCAATGCTTATCGCATTGCAGGTTTAGTGCCAGGTTCATTATCACTAATATTATCAAATACCTTGCCTTGGAATAGTGTTTTTATCATCACTGCATTATTTATGCTGCCTGCTATCATTATGACGTTACTAGTAAAAGAACCAATTAACCAATCGCCCAAAAATCATACTTTTGAAGATATCATCATTAAGCCATTTAGTGAATTTATTAATCGAAATGGACTTAAAACAGCCATATGGATTTTAACATTTATCTTTTTATATAAATTAGGCGATAGCATGGCTACATCCTTAGCCACGCCTTTCTACTTACAAATAGGCTATAGTCGCCCCGACATTGGTTGGATTGCCAAAAATGCTTCTTTATGGCCAAGTGTGTTTGGAGCATTAATGGGTGGCATTTTGATGATCAAAATAGGCATAAACCGAGCATTATGGTCTTTTGGTGTTGTCCAAGTTATATCAATTTTAGGATTTATTTGGCTTTCGATAGAAGGACCTTTTACTACAATAGGAATATTTCAAAAAACGTTATTAGCCATAGTGATAGGGATTGAATCACTTGGTGTCGGTCTTGGTTCGGCTGCTTTTGTAGCGTTTATTGCTAAAACAACTAATCCACTTTATACCGCTACACAATTTGCTTTATTTACCAGCATTGCTTCAGTGCCAAGAACTCTAATTAATGCATCTACCGGTTTTATGGTTGAACACTTAGGATGGACAAACTTTTTTTGGTTATGTTTTATTCTTGCCTTTCCCGGTATGTTATTATTGTTAAAAGTTGCCCCGTGGAATAGCCAATCTTAGGAGAAAATATGGACAAACTAACCCAAGCATTCGACTTTAGACATGCATGTAAAAAATTTGATAATACCAAAAAAATCAGTGATGATGATATTAAATACATTTTAGAAGCGGGTCGTCAATCTCCTTCATCATTTGGCATGGAGCCATGGCATTTTGTGGTTGTTGATAGTCACAAGATAAAAGTTGAATTACGTAATGTTTGCTATAACCAAGAACAAGTTACTAGCTGTTCACATTTTGTCATTGTACTTTACCGCAAAGCCAATAATTTTACGTTACAGAGCGATTATTTACGACAAACAATTGCACGCACCTTACCTGATCCCAATAACCAAACCGATATTGATATTGCCTGTCAAGGATTTATCAATTTTTGCGAACAAGGCTTAGCCGACGGTTTAACCATCAACCACTGGTCAGAAATGCAAGACTATATCGCTAGTGCCAATATGATGACTGCAGCGGCATTTCGTGGTATTGATTCATGTGCTATTGGTGGATTCGATCATGATAAAGTCATCAAGATTCTAGAAAAATATATTCCACAATTTGGTGGCGACTCATTCGGGATAGGACTTTGCTTAGCTTTTGGTTATCGAATTAATGAACCAACAGCGCATATTCGTTGGCCACTTTCAGACTTAACAACGTATCTATCTGATAACAGCGAAACGAATTAAACAATAGGCACCTTCAATCACAAAATGGAAATTGAAGGTGTTGATAAAAATAGATAACTTAATTATTCAATTGATTGATAAAGCGCTTCGGCTTCAGATGAAGCTGAATCCATAATAAAGGCAATTCCAGATAAAATATTACCAATCTGAGGATCGGTAATATTTTGTTGTACTGAATTTAAAATCTCTTGAGCCCAATTAATTTTTGTAAGTACAGCTTCGACACTTTCTTTTGAAGGATTACTCATCTTCTCTCCTACTGTTAGGATGTTAACTAAACCAATAATCAAAAAAATCTTATTAAATAATAAAAAAATTTGAGATAACGGATATAAGAATAGAAAATCGCATATTCTAAACAGTAAAAACAAAAACAAAAATTAATGTAGTTTAAATAAAGAATAAATGTATTTAAAATAATTGAAAATAAAAAGATAAACTTTTAGTTTAATAAAAATTGGCGCAATACAAAAAAGCCTATTATGATTACCTATTGCTATAATAAACAATTCTTTTACATTATAACGATTGATAATGTTAGACTTATTAGCAATAAATTGCGTTAATTTTGCCCAAAATTTTAAAATAAGTAAGGATTTAAAATGAAAACCAAACATGCTCGTTTATTAATACTTGGCTCTGGTCCTGCCGGTTACACTGCTGCTGTTTATGCCGCACGAGCTAACCTTTCCCCCGTGTTAATTACAGGAATGCAAGAAGGTGGGCAACTAACTACCACAACCGATCTTGAAAACTGGCCAGCCGGTGCTCCTGATTTAACAGGACCAGAATTAATGCTTAAGATGAAAGAACATGCAGAAAGATTTAATACTGAAATTATTTTAGATCAAATTGATCGCGTTGATTTTAGCACAAAGCCATTTAAGCTTTATGGTAGCGAAACGCAATACAGTTGTGATGCGCTTATTATTGCAACTGGCGCATCGGCGCAATACCTTGGTTTACCGTCAGAAGAAGCATTCAAAAGTAAAGGTGTGTCGGCTTGTGCTACCTGTGATGGATTTTTCTATCGCAACCAAAAAGTTGCCGTAGTGGGTGGTGGCAATACCGCAGTTGAAGAAACGCTTTATTTAGCCAATATCGCGAGTGAAGTGCATTTAATTCACCGCCGAGATACCTTTAGAGCAGAAAAAATCTTAATGGATCGTTTAGATCAAAAAATTAAAGAAGGCAAAGTTATCTTACATACTCATCGTGTAGTTGATGAAATTTTAGGGGATAACATGGGAGTAACTGGAGTTAGAATCCGTAGCTCACAAGATCCTAATATTACCGAAGAATTATCGGTTTTAGGGGTGTTTATCGCTATTGGCCACAAACCAAACACCGCTATATTTGAAGGTCAACTTGAACTAAATGGCGGTTATATCAAAGTACAATCAGGCACGCAAGGAAACGCTACTCAAACCAGTGTCGAAGGGATTTTTGCTGCTGGTGATGTAATGGATCATGTCTATCGTCAAGCAATCACTTCAGCAGGTACAGGCTGTATGGCTGCTTTAGATGCAGAACATTATTTGGATAATTTAAAATAAGCAGTAAAGATCTTTATGTCATTAGATAAAAAACGCCAGACCTATCTACTTGGCTGGTTAAAACAGCAAGCAAAAATGCATAAAACTAATTTGCGTGCTTCAATTTTAACCGGCTTGGTTTTAACTATATTAGTTATTATTCAATCTGCATTACTCGCTGTAATTTTGCAAAAAATTATTATTGAACAACACTATTTTGTGGATATTCTACCTTTTTTTGGCGCACTAATTGCAGTGTTACTTGGTCGAGCAGGCTTAATTTATCTACGCGAAAAGATCAACTTTGCCATAGGCAAAAAAGTTCGTCAGCAAATTCGACAGCAATTAATTGATCAACTTGAGTTGCATGGGCCTGCTTATTTAAATCAAAGCACGATCGGCGCATGGAGTACGTTGCTTATTGAACAAGTTGATAAATTGCATGACTTTTTTGCCCGTTATCTTCCTCAAATGCGATTGGCAGGCATGGCACCGATTTTAATCTGTATTGCTATCTTCCCATTTAACTGGGCTGCTGCTACAATTTTGCTTTGCACCGCCCCCCTGATTCCTATTTTTATGATTTTAGTGGGAATGGGAGCCGCTGATATTAATCGTCGTCATTTTAAAGCGCTCGCATATTTAAGCGGTCATTTTTTAGATCGTTTAAAAGGACTCAATACCATTCGATTATTCAACCAAGGCGAAAAACAAACTAACGAAATAGCCATTGCCTCTGAAGATTTTCGTATTAAAACTATGCAAGTGCTCAAAATAGCCTTTTTATCTTCAGCCGTATTGGAGTTTTTTACTTCTATTTCAATCGCCATTGTGGCGGTTTATTTTGGATTTTCGTATTTAGGCGAATTCGATTTTGGTGCATATAATGGAACTGTTACTTTATTTGCTGGTTTTTTTGCGCTAATGTTAGCCCCTGAATACTTTCAACCTTTACGTGATTTGGGCACTTACTATCATGCCAAAGCTGAAGCAATCGCAGCAGCAGATAATATCGAAAGTTTTTTAAGTAAAAAAATCGCACCAAAACAAGCCAATGATAATATAACAAACATAAAATTGACTGAACCATTAAAAACAATTGAAGCAAATAATTTAATTGTATTATCTAACGAACAACAACCTATCGTTGGTCCATTATCGTTTAGTTTGCAAGCACCATTTAAATTAGCTCTAATAGGAACTAGCGGCGAGGGAAAAACTTCGTTAATGCAAGTACTACTCGGTTTTTTACCTTATCAAGGCTCACTAAAGATTAATGGTATTGAATTTAATCAATTAGATATTAATGATTGGCAACTGCAAGTAAGCTGGATTGGTCAAAATCCTTACTTGATTAATGGTACTATCCGTGAAAATATTTTATTGGGTAAACAAAATGCAACCAACCATGAACTGGATAACGTGATAGCCAAAACCCAATTGACCGAAGTTATTGCTAAATTACCACAAGGCATTAAAACCCAAGTTGGCGAAGATGCGGTACGTTTATCAGTTGGACAAGCACAGCGGATCGCCTTAGCCAGAGCAATGCTAAAACCCTGTCAATTATTGATTCTTGATGAACCAACTGCTAGTTTAGATAAACAAACCATCCAAAATTTGGATCAGCAGCACATTGCCCCGAATAGCATTACAATTACTCATCAAACAGATAACATGGAAGATTTTAAACAAATCTGGCAATTGGCTAATGGTAAGCTACACTGTGATATCAAGGGGTATTTATGCTAGCTATATTACGCCCTTATATCGCACTATATAAACACTATTTTGGGCAAATTTTATTGGGATTATTTTTGTCAATTCTTACCCTATTTGCCAGCGTATTTTTGCTGTCATTATCAGGGTGGTTTTTGGCTTCTACCGCTTTTGTTGGCGTTGCAGGTTTGTATACTTTCAATTATATGTTGCCTGCTGCTGGTGTTCGTGCTGCGGCAATTATTCGAACCGCCGCTCGCTATATGGAGCGTTTAGTTGATCATAATACTACATTTAAAATCTTAGCTTATTTAAGAACGTTAGCTTTTCGTAAGATTTTGCCCTTAAGTGCCAATCAATTAGCCCACTACCAACGGGCTGACTTGCTTAATCGCTTTATTGTCGATATTGACGCACTTGATCACTTATACCTAAAACTTTTTTCACCTATTGTAACCGCACTTGTTACCATTGTTGTTTTGTTTGTTGGGTTAGCAAATATAAACTTACTTATTGCGTTAATTATTACTATTATTCTTACAACCACCTTACTTGTGGTTCCGGTCATTTTTTATCAAGCAGGAAAACAACTTGGCAAAACACTAGCTAAACAACAAAGTGAATATCGTTTATTATTAATTAATTATCTACAAGGACAAGCTGAACTTATCCTATTTAATGCACAACCACGCTATCGTGCTAAACTTGATGAGCTTGAATCAAACTGGCTTTATAACCAGCAACGTCAATCAACATTAATGGCACTATCAAGCGCATTGATTGTGCTGATTGCTGGTTTTTTAACGTTGCTTGTTCTGTGGCTAATTACCCAATACACCCTATCCCCTTTAGTGGCACTATTTGTATTTGTTAGTCTTGCAAGTGCTGAAATACTCATGCCAATTCCTGGCGCATTTATTTTTTTAGGGCAAGTACTTACTTCTGCCACACGCACAACGGCTATTTTTAATCAAACGCCCGACATTCAATTTGTTTCTAAAGGTAAAGCGATAGATTTAACTACAGCAAAATTAAAATTTGAACAAATTAATTTCAGCTACCCAAATCAACCTTTTGCGATATTAACTGATTTTTCCTTAACGGTTGAACAAGGTGAACATATTGGAATAATTGGTAAAACAGGTTGTGGTAAATCAACTTTATTAAGCCTAGTAAATCGGACTTGGGAGGCAAGCTCTGGCAATATTTATTTTAATGATACTCCAATAAATCAACTGGATGAAAAAACTTTGCGACAAGCCATTGCAATGGTTCCGCAAGTTATTACTATTTTTAGTGAGACTTTACGGCAAAATTTACTCATTGGTAATCCTAATGCAACTGATCAACAGCTTATTGAGGTTCTACATCAAGTTGAATTGGACAAATTACTAACTACAGAACAAGGTTTAAATATGCTAATTGGACAAGGTGGGCGTACTTTATCTGGCGGTGAAATTCGTCGTATAGGCATTGCAAGAGCATTACTGCATAATTCCCCTTTAATTTTAATGGATGAACCAACAGAAAGCCTTGATCAACGAACAGAACAACAAATTATCCAATTGATAAAGCAGACATGTAAAGGCAAAACACTAATCATGGTTACGCATCGTTTGACTGATAATCCGCTGTTTGATCGAATTATTTCACTTTGATTAATGGTTTAATATATATGTCATTCATTGCTGATAAAGGGCAATATTAGCTTTCCGTAATTGTAAAAATTCGAAAGTTTTGCTTATAAAAACGTTCAGATAGACTATTGATTTTATTTGTTTTTAAATTAGATAGTTATAAGAAAGTAGTTTGAATGTGGTCTCTTTTTGGGGTTAAGTTATGATATTTAAAGTAGTTACACGAAACCTTCCCAAAATTCGAGTAATCTATTAAAAAGACAATCAAAATTTTTCCTTTTTAAATCTAGCTATTTAAATTGACTTAAAAAATAGTATTTCAATATAGTAAATAGCTCAATTTTTCTTGTTTAAATCTACTTTAGTACTCATTACATGTAGGAAAACACAGAGCTGAACTATTTATAAGATGAACTACTATTCTACCGCCATCAAGCTAATAACAAGGGATATCTTCAAATAGTTTTAAATCATAATTAATTGTTTTATTTTATTGGCTGGGGTACCAGGATTCGAACCTGGGCGTGGCGGGATCAAAACCCGCTGCCTTACCGCTTGGCTATACCCCACTATAGAAAGTGAAAATCACTTTTGATACGAGCAGTGAGATTTGAACTCGCACATATTTCCAAGCTAGACCTTGAATCTAGCACATCTACCAATTCCATTATGCTCACATGAAAATAGTGAATAATTAACACATCAAACATTGATATAAATCAAGAATGAAATACCAAAATTATGCATATTGGAATGGCTGGGGTACCAGGATTCGAACCTGGGCGTGGCGGGATCAAAACCCGCTGCCTTACCGCTTGGCTATACCCCAATAAAGGATAGTTATTAAGATTAAATGGTGCGGGTGGAGAGACTTGAACTCACACGCCTTGCGGCGCCAGAACCTAAATCTGGTGCGTCTACCAATTTCGCCACACCCGCACTAAACACTTTCGGTAAAAGTACTACCTAATCCTAATGGTGGCTACGACGGGATTCGAACCTGTGACCCCATCATTATGAGTGATGTGCTCTAACCAGCTGAGCTACGTAGCCATTCATTCGCAACGTCGTAACCAACACTGCGAGGCGCATTATGCTAGGGTTACGCCAAATCGTCAACTATTTTTTTAAGATATTTTGAAAAAAAGTGACGATTGATTAAGATGCAATCAAATCCAGTTTAATAACGCTTCGATTCGCCTTTTTTGTAACTCAAAATGAATTTGTTTTCCTGTATAACCGTCAGAAATAATTTGCTGCACATTGACGCCATTGGCGATTTTATAAGCTTCTTTTATATAATTTGCTTGTGCAAACGATGTTGTTTTAGTAAAAGCTTGGCTTGCAATAATTAATTGTTCAAGGTGCGAAGGGTTGCGCCATACATCAATGCTATTTAGCAAAGAAATAATTTGTTCAGCTGTCAGGGTTTGCACTTGTTCAAGGTTATTTCGATTCTGCTGAACCATGACGGCAACTTTAGTATAGTTGTTAGGTACTTTAATTTTTGCACATAATGCTTCGACCGCTAATTTATTAGATAACTGTGCACACAGTACAGCAAAACGGATTGTTAAATCATTAGTTAATATAGCAGATTTTTTTAGTGCATCACTAATAGTGTCTGTTAAGTCTAATGATGAAAATAATAATGGAAGCGCTCCACATTGTTCTAGTACTTGAAAATAGATCTGTGGATTTGATGTCAACAATGCTTTTTCAGTTTCTTTCCACACACGTTCTGGTGTTAAGTAACTAACCTCACCGGCTAATACCATTTGTTTCATTAGATCTAGAGTTTGAGGAGCTACAGTAAAACCGAATTGATGAAAACGAGCTGCAAAACGAGCTACGCGCAAAATACGTAGAGGATCTTCTCGGAAGGCTGGCGATACATGGCGTAAGATTTTATGTTTGATGTCATCAACGCCATGATATGGATCAATTATATTGCCATCTTCGTCCATTGCAATGGCGTTAATGGTTAAATCACGGCGAATCAGATCTTGTTCTAATGTAATCTCTTTACCAAAATCACAGATAAATCCAGTATAACCTCTACCGGATTTACGCTCAGTGCGAGCCAACGCATATTCTTCTTTCGTATGAGGGTGTAAAAAAACTGGAAAGTCTTTACCGACTTGTTGATAACCTAATGCTAAAAGCTCGTCTGGCGTAGCGCCAACAACAACCCAGTCATGATCAGCAACAGGTTGGTGCAACAATTTATCGCGCACACTCCCTCCTACAAGATAGATTTTACTCATCTATCTCATCCAACGATCTTTTTTGCGTCGACTTGGTATAATTCTTGGTAATATAAGCCCTAAAATAAGACCGCCTCCAGCAACAAGACCACCATAGGTAAACCAAGTTACAATAAGGTCACGGCGTTTATCATCAACTTGATTTAGCATTGATTCAATTCGTGAATTTTGCTCCTTAACTTGTTGTTCTAGTGCTTCATTTTTATTTTGAAGTGTTTCTATAGATTTTTCAGCCGTCTGCAACTTTTGGATATAGTCACTTAACAATTTTTGTTGATTTGCCTCAGCATTATCAACTTTATCTTGATATTCTGCTAGTTTTGCTTCTAGCGCTGGAAAGCGTTCTTTATAACTAGGTTGTTCATTTAGTTTGCTTGTTTCAATCCAAGCGGTGCTACCATTATTAAGTTGAATGCGAGTAAATTTGCCATCTGCGCTTTTTTCAAGCTCAACAACTTTTGCTCCAGCTTTAACTGCATTAGAAAACGCATATTGCGAACCAGGACCTCTACGCAAATAAATATCGACATTATCAGTCACATATTTGTCTATAGCGTAACCATTAAAAGAAATCGCAAAAAACGAAAGTAGTGCAATAATATTCTGTTTTTTCATATATTTCCAATAAGCATCTATAAATAGTTTCATGATAACATAAAATAATAGCAAGTCGCATATTCATTTTATAATAAATAGTTTTAAAAACTAAAATAAATATGATCTTCAATAATGAAATCGTTTACATTTTTAATGAGATCTTAATCACAAAATATGAAATTAAAAATATTATTTTATATAAATAGCTATTATTTTATATAAGTGAAATATTACAAATTTGGAGCCATTATGAATTATCGTCTTAGCAACAACAATATAGATATCCTTTTTCGCACTGAACCGTATGCCGAATTGTGTTATTTTGGTAAACGATTACAAAACTTTCAACCTGAAATGATTGACATGCTTTACCCTGCTGTACCAAATTCCCGTATAGATGTCAACGTTCCATTTACTCTATGTCCAGAGGAAGGTTTAGGTAATTTTAGTACACCAGGACTTGAAGGACACCGAAATAGTAAAGATTGGTCTCCCGTTTTTACAACTAAAGAAGTTAATAAAACTGACAATAGCATTACCATTATTAGTGAAGATAACATTGCTAAACTTCGTTTAACCAGTTTTTTTATTTTAGATAAAAGTGGTGTATTGCAGTGTCAAAATACTTTAACCAATTTAGGTGATGAACCATATCAAGTTAATCGTTTTTCTATTACGTTACCTATTCCTGAACGGGCACAAGAATTAATGGCTTTTAGTGGTCGTTGGATTAAAGAATTTTTCCCTCATCGAACTAAAATATCACATTGTGGTTATTTACAAGAAAATCGACGAGGACGAACATCACACGAATATTTCCCTGGGATGATGGTTGGTACCGAAGGTTTTAAAGAACAAACTGGCGAAGTTTGGGGGATCCACTTGGGATGGAGTGGTAATCATCGCATTCAAGTTGCAGTTAAAAGTAACGGTAAACGTTTTATTCAAGCTGAAGCTCTGTATTATGCAGGAGAAATATCACTAGCTAAAGGTGAATCTTTAAGTACGCCTTGGTTATATGCTACCTATAGCGATGAAGGCTTAAATAAAATGAGTCAACATTTCCACCAGTTTCTACGCAGTAATATTATTAAATTCGCCAAAAATAAAGCTCGTCCTGTTCATCTTAATACATGGGAAGGTATCTTTTTTGACCATAACCCTGATTACATTATGAAAATGGCGACTAAGGCAGCTCAAATTGGTGTTGAACGCTTTATCATTGATGACGGTTGGTTTGGTAAACGTGATGATGATTACCAAGGATTAGGTGATTGGTATTTAGATGAGCGAAAATATCCCAATGGTTTAGAACCAGTTATTAGGGCGTGTTGATCTTTCGTGATTATTTTTTAGACGGCATGATGTGAGTTATAATAATTCAGCAAAAAACAACCATAACTCGATTCATCATGCCAAGAACAATGCTAACAGATAAACGGTGGGAAAAGCTACTACAAATAATGAAAAATACCGGCCGAGTTTATAATAAATCCGAGCATCGGATGACGTTTGAAGGGATCCTTTTCCGAATGAGAACTGGTATTCCTTGGCGAGATTTGCCAGAAGAGTTTGGTGAATGGAGCACTGTCTATAGACGATTTAATTTGTGGTCTAAAAAAGGGATATTAGTTGATATTTTCAAACATTTATCACAACTAGCGGATTTTGAATTGGTGTTCCTAGATGGCTCGATTATCAGGGCTCATCAACATAGTACAGGCGCAGCAACGGAGCATTGTGAGCAAATAGGTCAGAGCTGTGGTGGTAATTCAACTAAAATTCATCTTGCGGTTGATAGTGGTGGTTTGCCTATTTGTTTTGAGCTTTCTGAAGGACAACGACATGATATCACTTATGCAGAAAACCTAGTTGAAAGGCTCGATGAAGTGAATACAGTGATAGCCGATAAAGGTTATGACAGCGAGCCTTTTCGGTGCTTTGTTCGTCAAAAAGGCGGACGAACGGTGATTGCTAAACGTAATTATGGTAAGGATATAGATAAAAGCAGTATGGATAGGTGCCTTTATCGCTATCGTCATTTAGTCGAGAATGCCTTTGCTAGAATCAAGCAATACCGTTCAATATCAACTAGATACGATAAGTTAGAAAGGAATTATGCCAGTATGGTATCACTGGCATTTATGTTAATGTGGCTGCCAATGTATTGTTGAGTAATTTATGTACAGCAAAGATCAACAGCCCCTAATTACTATTCACCTATAAGGTGGATTAGCGAAGAGTACTTTTTTGTTGTAGTAAGTTTTATTTTTTTGAAAAGCGCTTTTGCTACTCAGTTGCAAAAGCGCAAGAATCGCAGACTTTGTCTTCTATATGCTCTTATGTATTGGTTGATGGCGTTGTAATACTACACCGGATAACTTTATAGCCAATAACGCAGAGGTTATTGCCTTTGTTTTCCTTCATCAAATATTAAATACAGAGTATTACCTTATAAATAGTATGGTTTTATTTACCATTAATACCTGTACACGGAAATAACAATAGAGCATCGACGGTAAAAATTACTGTAAAAACGTCAAGGTTATAGCCTATTGAATAATAAAGTTAATTAATTTTAAAAATTTGTTAGCGTACGGTAACTTTTAAGAGGGAATTTCATTGTTTTAGTATATTTTTAGATTTATTTTAAGGTATCTAAAAATAGTATGAATGCTCGTTTCTGTTCTATAGATAATACTCGCCAGTGTTGCAATAAACGAGCGTCAAGGTCATTATGTTGTTTGTCGGTAAATTTCATTTCATAACTTTGTTGCTGTTCCCTTATTTTATTATTTAATACCGAACCGTTAGGATAGGTATCAAAATCAATAAAAAACCAACTTATTGGTGTTTTTAGGTACTCTGCAATTTTAACAAAATGATCGAAGTTAATTTTATTTTCACCTCGTTCATAACGTGCTAATTGTTGCGGAGATAAATTGATTTTTTCGGAAAGTTGAGCAACGGTCAAATCCATTTCTTTACGACGCTGTTGTATTCGTTTACCTACTATTTTATCTGTATTTGACGCTGCTAGTTTTACCATGCTGGGAATATTTAATATAAAAAATCATGGCTATCATTGTCTGAGATTAAAATAATAATTAAATACCTTTTTAGGATTAAAAAAACGAATAAATTCCACTAATAGATTTTTTGGTGTTTTAATCGCCAGATAATCAGCTAAATATCAATTAAACAGATTCATCGAGTTATATTTTGTATTTTCCTTTATTGAAATAACGTTATCTCTAGCAACAATCAAATGATCTAATACAACAACATCGATCAACGCTAATGCATTTTTAATTTTAGAGGTTAATAAAATATCCAATAAACTAGGCTCTTTATCGCCACTTGGATGATTGTGAACCAAAATAATGGCTGTTGCTTGATAATATAATACTTGCTTTACAATTTCTCGAGGATAAACACTTGACTCATTAATTGTGCCACGAAATAGCTCCTCTAGTGCAATAATTCTATTTTGACTATTTAAATACAAAACACAAAACGCTTCATAATCATATAATCCTAAATGAAATATAAAATAATCCTTAACATGATCTATTGTGGATATCTTTTTCCCTACTTGTATATATTTTTTCATGATTTTTTTTGCTTGATCAATTATAGCTAACTCTTTTTGATTGATTATCATCATAAATATCTACTTTGTTATTATTATTGTTTATCTTAATATAAAATAATGACAGATTTTGTCATGTTTAATATCTGAGTAGGAAAATAAAAATGTACGAAAAATCATGGGATTTGTTTGATCTTGCTTTTGAATTACAAAATAGTGCTGAGGGTTTATCATTAGATGAGATCCAACGACGTTATAACGTATCACTACGAACAGCACAACGAATGTGTGCAGGGTTGCGTGATTATTTTCCAAATATGGAAGAGTATTCAACAGACGGACGCTGCAAGCGATGGCGGATTTCATCTCAACAGATGAATGCACTTTTTACTTTTTCCCCACAAGAGCTTTCTGCCTTGCAGGCTAGTGTGAATTTTTTACAGCAACATAATTTACACGAGCAAGCCAAATCACTAGTTAGTTTAGAAACAAAGATTAAAAATTTATTACAATCTAAAAAACGTAAAAGAAGCCTTGAAGATGAAACAGAAGCATTATTGAAAATTGAAGGGTTAGCTTTTCGCCCTGGACCTAGGTTTCATTTAGATGTAGAAATACTCAATACATTACGAACAGCTTTGCTTAATAAAAAACAAATAAAAATAAAATACTACAACAAAAATAGCGGAAAATATAGTCACAACACTTTAGAGCCTTACGGAATTTTATATAGTGAAAGAAATCATTACCTTTTAGCAAGGCACAGCGATAATTATTATGGCCAACAGATCCATCATTTTATTTTGCATAATATAGAAAAAATTAATATTTTAGAACTTAGTTATACAATCCCCAATTCATTTAATTTAACTGATTACTGTCAAGATATGTTTGGTACCTTTAAAGAGGAACCTTTCGATGTGGAGTGGTGTTTTAGTCCTGAAGTAGCAAAAGAAGTTAGACATTATATCTTCCACCCAACTCAAACTATGATAGAAAATAAAGACAAATCAATAACCGTTAAATTTAAAGCAGGCGGTGCCCTTGAAATGTCTTGGTATCTCTATATGTGGGGCAATATGGTGGAAGTTATTAAACCCGTTGATTTTTGGGATTGGTTTGATGAAGAATAACAAAAACACCTCAAATAAATATACTACTCAATAGTAAAAATTATTCTTTTCTATGTCAAATTTTGACATATATCATTATTAATATAATCAAACTTATCATTAATAAAAAATCCATTAATGGATTTTTTATTAATTTAATTCCAGTTATAGACTTATAAAAATAACTAGTCTACAATTGAATTTTTAATATTCATAAAAAAGGAAAAATGATGAAGAAATTACTATATATCTCAATATTAGGGCTTTTTTTAACAGGTTGTGGGGATGGTATGCCGCCTAGCTGTGATAGCAAAGATACAAAAAAGCTATTGAATCAAATAATGGCAAAACAAGGTGGCGGTCAACTTTCTTTTATTAACATTAGCGATCAATTAACACTTAACGAAGATAAAGAACAAAAGAGATACTTATGCCAAGCAAACGTTTCTTTTGGTGGTAATGGAGCATTCCCTGTTAAATATTCTGTATTTTTAGACAAAAAAAATAAAAACCAATTTTTTGTTCAAATTGTTAACTAATAAAAAAGGAGTATAGCATGTCATTACTAGATAAAATAAAAGAACAACAAAATAAAAGCATGTCTTCACACATTAAATATATTAAAGGAGAATATGGACTTGCAAAAACATTTTGGTTGTTTTGGTTTCTTCCTGTCGTTGTTATTACAATTGTTGATATGTTTACACGTTCAAGTTCAGGGTTATTTAATGGCAATATTTTGATTATCATTTGGTCAATAGCCACGTTATTCGCTGTCTATAACACAACCAATGATAATAATAAAAATGTATGGAAAATCATATCATTAATATTTGTAAGTTTAACAGTTATCACTCGAATATTTGCAATTTTTGTTGAATAATTATGAATAAGATCCTACTTAGGATCTTATCGGTTTATTAAATATTATGCTGAAAGGAATAATATGAAAAATAACTTACGCCACTTATTAGTTTTTTGTTGGCTAATTTTTACTACTCTTACCGTTGGTGCTGATACCTCCTATTCTTCAACCAAAACACCTTTATACAAAAATTTGTATTACAATATGCCTAAAAATGAAGTAATGCAGCAATATAGCACTGAACAAGATCCTGACGATCAAAATCAGCTGATAAGTTACAACCAAAGCTTTCTCGGTTTTCAATGGACAATGGTACTGATTTTTAACCAAAATAATCTTTTAGAATCTGTTTATCTTGAAACAGATTCAGACGATAACGGTAATAAATTAGGAACATTACTGACTGCGATAAGCAAGAACTTTTCTATTATTTATGCTACAGATGATTCTAACAATGTTGACTTTGTATCTATCATAAAAGAAAAAGGTCAAAATGCTACTCAAAAAGCTTTTGAAGAATTTTGGCTAGATGCTATTTCTCATTCTACATCGTTAAATATTATAGCTATCAGCAATGATTCTCTACAAGGTGTTTTTGGCAAAGCCAATAATTATATGTCATTACTTCACCGAATACCTGATACAGCAAGACAAGCAGAGCTCATTGTTATATCTGATGAAGATGATAATATCCGTTTAGGTGTAAATTTTACATTGCCTAAAAAACAACTTATAAACTTTCAAAATCAATCAAATGAAGATTTTTAATATTCTTTTCTGACCCAAACCTATTTATGGGTACCCAAATATTTTACATATTGGTACCCTTAATTATTTTTTACAATAACTAATAGAAATATTAAAAATAACTTTTATAAACTAAAAAATAAAAATATATTTAATGACATAAGGTATATTTAAAATGAGAAAAATCTTCGCAACAATAATCTTTACATTGTCAATATTAATCTTGCCAACTTCAAGTTTTGCAATCACACAACAAAACACCTCTGAACCTAACTACCTATTATGGTTTATTTCGACCGTTGTACTACTTATAATTGCAGCCTATGGGATTTATAAAAGTAACAAGCGCGAAATTACAGTTTTTGCTAACTATACTGATGTCGGATTTGTGATAGCGTCAGTGCTATTACCTGTTGTATTTTTTGTCATTATGCATTGGTTAAATGTATCACCAAACATAACGCTATACGTCTGTATTGCAGCATTTGCTATATTCTTAGTTGCTATCGCCAAAGCAACGTTTTTATATAATAACAATATTCAAGATTTTATATTGGCTTTCTATACAAAGATGTTTATTCCTTTTATCGCAATAACTTGTATTATTATCGCTTTAATAATTTCTATGGCTTTAAAAAGAGAAAAATATGAAAGAAGAACCAAACATTCGCAAAGAGTAACTGGCACGGCATTAGCGGGATTTACATCAGCTTTTTTAATCATAACCTTAGTATTACATAATGATAAATTTGTATCTATTTCAGATTATTTATCGGGAAAAAATGAAGTGTAGGAATTCATCAAGTTGTTTACAGTAACTTGAAAAACTACTACTGTAAACAACTCGAATTATTGTTAAAAATTATTATATAAATGATTACATTATACAACTTACATTTATCATACTTTTGATGAAACTAAAAATTAAGAACCAGTTTAAATTTATGCATTTAATGATACTTTGCAAAGCTAATGAATTTCCTTATTACGTTGAAAGATAAAAAACAGAAATATCACCATGATTAATGAAGACGATTTAGCCGACCATCCCCAATGATAACTGAGGTTGATTGACCTTCTTTTTTTGTTAAGAATAGGAAGTACAGGTGCTGATAATATTAGTAATGTTATTGATATATATGAAATCATGACCTATAAAGATGAAATAATTACTTATTTATATATATGATCTTATCATCTAAAAACGTCTAACAAAGCTCCAAAAAGTTTTAAAATCTTAAAATAAAAACTTATTTTTTATTACATTGTATCAATCAAAATGATAACTGCCCGTTTTTGTTCAACTGATAACATATCCCAACGTTGTAATAAACGGGCTTTTAGATCATTTTGTGTAGAATAATATCCCGTTTTGTTTTCACTTACTTTATTGGAACTATTAAAGATATAACTTTGTTCTTCATCAATAAGAAACCAACTTATTGGTGTATTTAATTTATGTGCAATTTTAGTTAAATGATCCAGATTAATTTTATTAATCCCTCTTTCGTAACGAGATAATTGCTGAGTTGATAACTCTACTCGTTCAGATAACTCAGCTATAGTTAAATTGTTTTCTTTTCTACAGTGTTGTATGCGCTTTCCTACTTTTTTATCTATATCAGATACAGGTACTTTTGCCATTAAATGTCTTTGCTCATAACTAAAATTTAAATTGGTATTTATTGTCGAGATGTTTGTCTTTTTATTGAATATCCTTTATTGATACAAAAACAAATAAATAAATCCATTATTGATAGTTTTATATTTTTAATTTATACTTTTAAAAGTCAATTTAGGCAAAATAAGGAATAAAAATGAAGAAATCGTTTATTACAATAGCTTTTTTAACAAGTATAAGTAGCTTTTCTTATGCAGAAACATCAGGCCTTTACATTAATGGCCAAATAGGTGCAAGTTGGCTAAAAGCAAAAAGTATAGAGCATCACTTTAATGAGGACGATATAAATTCTAGTCATTTGAGATTTGGATCTCAAAATAAGACTGTCCTTAGTGGTGGTGTAGGAATTGGATATAACTTTAAACCTCAATTTAGTATCCCTATTCGCACTGAATTGATGTTTACTAAACGTGGCAATTTAAATAAAAATACCAATTCGCGAAATGTGTCATATATCGATGACGATGGAGATGCACAAACTGCTGATTACTATTTAAGCATAAAAACACGTATGAATACATTAATGTTAAATACCTATTATGATATTGATACAGGAACTGATTTCACACCTTATGCATCACTAGGTGTTGGTACTACGTTTTTGAAATATGAACGAACAGGACTTGTAAAAGGCGGAGACAATGAGGATGCCGATACAGATTCCAAAAGCAAAACTCGCTTTGCCTACTCTGCAGGTATTGGGGCTTCTTATAAAATAACTGACAATTGGTCGACAGATTTACAAGCTCGATATACTTACGGAGGAAAAGTAAATGTATCAACAAATGATAATAGCTCAAATTCATCATTAAAACTTAGCACAACTGATTTAACTATTGGTGTTCGTTATTCGTTTTAGCAAAGAAAAGGGCAATATAGCCCTTTTATAGAAAAACATTATATATTTCTTATTTTTTAGTGAATTTTGTAGAAGTATTGATATATACAATTCAACCCTTGATAAAAGATACATTATCGTGGCATTAATTTTAAGCTGGGATTCACTTTTGGGGATGCTGTATATAGTAAAAAAGAACAAGAAAATGACAAAAAAACTGATTAATTATATTAAAAATGTTATTTGATTAAGGAAAACTGATGAAAAAAATATTTATATTTACATTATTAGGCTGTTTTTTATTAACTGGTTGTGGAGATGAAATGCCGCCAAAATGTGATAGTAAAGATGCAGAAAATATATTAAAAGAAATTTACACAAGAGAAGGTTTTAAAAGACCGACTATTGTTAATCAAAAAACACTCCGTACTGATAATGATAATAAACAGTATCTATGTCAGGCATATTTACAAGAAGCAACTTTAATGAAGTCAGGTTCTTTCAAATATTCAATCACTTGGCAAAATAAACAGCAAAAAATATTTTATATCCAATTAATCGATTAATAAAGTTTTATAAAGAATTATCAAATGTCTATTTGACAAAAAATCAAATTGTAAATATCCCAAACTTAGTACACAACTCACGTAGAAAATCATGCTGCCTGTTTTAATGTTTTATATTCGAGCGGTGTCATGTTATTTAATGCCTCATGCGGTCTTTCGGTGTTATAAATCGTTAACCATTCTTCGGTTATTCTCCTTG
>NZ_JAGGHR010000037.1:0-21091 GCF_024104075.1 Gilliamella sp.
CAATCTACTAACAAATTAACAAAAATAAATAATCATTAAAATCAATACGTTACAATAATGTATATTATGTTAAATAATATTTGGTATTATGAACTTAAACCACCATTTTTAAATACCTTATTTTTTTGCCATAAATATAATCTCACTTCCAGGAAGTGGCATTTTTAAAATGTGTTTTTTTATTTTACCCCATACTTGCATTTCGCAAGCTTTACAATTGAACTTTAACAATAATTCTTCATTATTTTGAATTAATTTCATTGGCGTAACTTTAGTTTTAACACCTTGAATTCCTTTTGCTTGTTTTGGACATAGATTAAACGCAAACCGTAAACAATGTTTGGTTATCATTAAGGGCGCATCGTTTTTAACTTCATGTGCTTCATAGGCACTTTCAATTAATTCAACTCCATGTTGTGTATAAAATTCTCTTGCTTTATGATTATAAACATTTGCCAAAAAGCTCAAATGATTTTCAGGATAAAACGGAACTGGGTTTTGTTCTGGTTTACGTTTTTGGCGACAATAACTTGTTAATCTTTTAGCAGTCAATTTATTAATAGTATCCCTTCGAAGCTGATTTAGTTGACTACTTGGAAAAAAATAAATTTTTGATAAATTTAAATCAAAATCAGTAAGATAATATATAGTTTTTCCTAATTTAGATAAATTATCTCTAATATTTTTTAATGATTTATCTGGTTGTTCCGCAAGTTCGAATTCCCCATTAAGTTCTACCTTGACACAAACGCCCTCTTCGCTTTTTGCAATTAGCTCTATACCTTTTTCAATATTATATAGTTTAAATGACACACCAATTCTGCGATTACTTGATGCTTTCAATAAATTTTGTTGCCACACATGATCAAGATTTCGATTCACTATATAAGGTAATTTAACTGAAAAAAGCGGCTTAGGAATTTCATTTGGATAAATTCGATATTGATTAGCCGAAAGTTTCTCCACCTTATCAGCTCTAAACCCAAAGATCTCTCGTTTTATTAGTACATTTAAGCCATCACCATTAGTTAATATTTTCTCAGATTTAATATCGATAGTTTTAGGTGTAATTTGAGTTATCTCACCAATTTGAAAACCAATGAATTTAGGTGAATCGAATGCACCTATATTGGATTTTCTTCCATGTACAAAATAATCTGTACTTCCTCGATGAAATGTTTGGTGAGGATCTGGTATAAAAAAGTGCTCAGTTCGACCACTTGACGCTGATTGTAAATTAGACGAATTTGACAAAATAGTATCTAATTTTTGACGATAAAAAGCTGTAATGTTTTTAACATAACTTAGATCTTTATAACGTCCTTCTATTTTAAAGGAGCGTACACCTGCTTGAATTAATTCGTTCAAATTATCTGATTGGTTATTATCTTTCATTGATAATAAATGTTTTTCATAAGCAACAATGCGCCCTTGATCATCTTTTAAGGTAAAAGGAAGTCGACAAGCTTGGGAGCAATCTCCTCGATTTGCACTACGCCCTGTCTGTGCATGTGAGATATAACACTGTCCTGAAAATGCCACACAAAGCGCACCATGTATAAAAAATTCTATTTTTGCATCAATTTGCTCATGAATTTTAGCTATCTCAGTTAAATTAAGCTCACGAGCTAATACTATTTGTGAAAAACCAACATCAGATAAAAATTTGGCTTTTTCAGGTGTCCTTATATCCATTTGAGTGCTAGCATGTAAATCAATAGGAGGAATATCCATTCTCAAAATGCCCATATCTTGCACAATTAATGCATCAACACCTGCGTCATAAAATTGCCATATAAGTTGTCTTGCTGGTTCAAGTTCATTATCGTGAAGAATGGTATTTAAGGTTACAAATACTTTTGCATAATAATGATGAGCAAATTCAACTAACTGGGCAATATCACTAACCGAATTACCAGCATTATGCCTAGCACCAAAATTTGGCCCGCCAATGTATACGGCATCTGCGCCATGTAAAATAGCCTGTTGTGCAATCTCAATATTTTTAGCGGGACTAAGCAATTCTAATTTATTATTGGTGACAAGATTTGACATTATAAACTCTTTGAAAATCTAACTAGTGAATAATTTGGTTTTTATTTTACAAGCATTATTATAAAATTAATAATACTTGTAAAAAACTTTCAGGAAAGCATGTGTTTGAATATAAATTTGATATAGATCATCTAGCCTTAGTTGCGATAAGTTTCATTCCTTAAAGCTTCTATACGTTTTTCTAATGGCGGATGAGACATAAACAATTCAGAAAATTTTGCTTTTTTAGCTCCATTAATGCAGAATGCTAAAATTGAAGTATCTTCACTTGGTTCATGGCTAGTTTTTAGTTTTTCTAACGCGGCAATCATCTTTGTACTGCCTACTAATTTAGCCGAACCAGCATCAGCGTGAAATTCTCGATAACGAGAAAACCACATAGCTATAAGGCTTGCTAAAATACCAAATACGGTTTCAAAAACCATAACTATCAAGAAATAGGTTAACTGTGATAAACCACGATTACGATCATCCAATGCTTGAGCTACAACGGATGCTAACATTCTTGAAATAAAAATAACAAAAGTATTAAGAACTCCTTGTAATAAAGTCATTGTGACCATATCACCATTAGCAACATGACTCATTTCATGACCGATTACTGCTTCAGCTTCATCTTGAGTCATAGTACTTAATAAACCAGAACTTACTGCAACAAGAGAACTATTTTTAGTTGCGCCGGTTGCAAAAGCATTAACATCTTGAGCATGATAGATGGCAACATCTGGCATTTTTATATTAAGTTCCGTTGACAATCGACGAACAACATCAAGTAACCATTGTTCTTGACTATTACTAGGTTGAGTAATGATTTGTCCCCCTACTGACCTCAAAGCCATTCTCTTAGATAATAGAAGAGATATAAAAGATCCTCCAAAACCGAAGATTGCTGCAAATATAAGTAATCCTAAAGTACTATGCGCATCAACGCCTAAAATACTTAGAATGATTCCAAATACAAACATAACGGCTAAGTTAGTTAAAATAAATAATCCAATTCGCATCATAATGAATATTTCTCTTTTTATTACTATTTTAAATTTTCAGAAAATTAATAAAGCCATCACCAAAAGTGGCTAATAATATATTATATACGATAAGAATATAACTTTATGTTATTTTTCATATTCAAATCCTTTTTTAATTTTATCTGAAAGAATTTTCTAAGTCAGTTTTGTACTAACTAAATTATAGGATTTTATTCCTTAATCCGTATCCTTTTCTTCAATGTGTTTATAATTTCAATTTTATATATATTATGATATAGCCTCTAGTTTTGGTAAAAAGGAGGAAGAATAATATTTTTCATTAGTAAACATATTATAAGCAACACTTCCATGCTTACCATATTTTGTTAAAAAAGCACAAATATATTCTTTGACATCAGAATGGGTTTCATAAGCTTCAATAACAATTTTTAATAATTCACCAAATAGCTCGTATTTATTAAAAGTAGGAAAATTAATCTTTGAAATATTTTTCATCCCTTTTTCTGTTCTTGCCATTCTCGCTGCACGATGAAAAATAATTTCTTCAGCATTTGGTGCATATTTGATTAAATTTAGTAACATTGCTCTTTGCGAAGGAAAATCTTTAGGATAAAAAGTATCTGATTCAACATTCCCAATAATAAAGACATTTATTTTTTCAATAGTTATGTTCAACCATGAAGTGTTTAAAATAAAACCAACTGATTGATCTGAAAACTTTTTATTTGCAATACAGACAAATTCAATTTCATCATTAAGCAAAATTCTAACTTTTATATTATTCAATTGGCTATTTATACGCCCAATAATCCAACGTCGATCAATTGATACCAATTGAGTATAGTTTTCATCTATCTTTTTTATTTTAAGCTGATTTAGCTTAAATTTATAACTTAAATATTTGATTCCGTCTTTTACCTGTTCTAAATAACGATGTATTTCAACATTAACAGACGACTGAAAATTGTATCTATCAAAAAGTTGTAGTGTTCTAAAAACAATCTGCGCTCTATCAGCTCTACCCATTAAACGACGTTTTTCCCACTCTTCTTTTGATTTTGTAAAATAATGATGAAAAATTCCATACCCAAATGTCGGTTTTTCCAATGAAATTGGCTCAGCATTCCATTTCGGCAAAGCAAATTCATTATCTATATAGCTTCCTTCTAAAATATCACAAATATGAGTTCTCATATTAAACACTTTAGATGGTTTAAAAATTGATTTAACAGATGAATGAGGTTTTTCATCACAAGCAGTAAATCGCTCTAAAACAAGTCTATCATCTTGTGTAATTAATCCGCTTGAACCAAACATAAGCCAAGGAATAGCAATAGCGGCTACATCGGGCACTTTCTTTTGTGCAGCTAAAACAAAGTCTTTTATATTGCCTTGCTTAGGTAAAAAAAATTCATCAATATCACAAATCATAACCCACTCAAAAAGATGACTAAAATTCTGCAGAAAATGTGAATAAGCTTCTCTCTGAGGAGGAATATCCTTTTTTCTTGGCCAATGAACTCTTGTTATTTCCCCTATTGCATCAAGGTTAATGAGTAATTCAGAGGTGCCATCGTCACTTACATTATCATATAAATATATATGATCTATACCAATAGATTTTTGATATGCAATCCATTCCATAATATATGGAAATTCATTTCTGCATATAGCGCAGACAGCAAATAAGCCCGTATTTGACATTTTTGTTCACCTATTACCAGTAAATTTAGTTAGCTCTGCATTATAATCTTTTATTTTTCAAATAACGATTTAAAAAAATCAATTTTAAGAAAATTAATCTTCAAATTGAAAATACCTCATAGGTTTATATTAATTACAAATCAACCTTGATAAGTTTTTTACTTAATAATTTCAATGCGTTTTTTATGTAGTATATCATTCATTACTATATAATAACTCTCATAGGTTCAATTTTCACAATATTAAAATAATCTTCAGAAATTTTTTATTATTTATTAAATTATCTACTTGAGCTGGTACACCACCTACTATCGAATATGGTTCAACATCTTTTACAACAATTGCACCTACTGCAATTATAGCACCATCACCAATAGTAACGTTCGGCGTGATAGTAACATTTATATACCCAGTCCACGCATCATTCCCAATTGTAATAGTTTATTAGTTTTGTATAAACGATTCTATTTTCCAATGGCTGTTCTACAAGTATAGAAAAAGCCCCTCACGGGAAAGGGCTTGTTGATAACTAAATAGTAGAATGATTCCCATCATCTATTTTTACATCAGGAGCTATTGAACAATATTTCTCTATTGATTTTATTAAACCTAGAGACAATCAACACCTCTTTCTTATGTATGTGTATGCACTGATAGGACCTTTAAACGATATTTTACCTACAATTTTTAGTGGTGCTTCACACAGAATTTGAACAAAATATTCCAATAATATGGTATCCGTATATATTTTATGTTTTCCCAAAATGACTTTTTGCTCGTAATTCATATTATTCACTAATATTGGAATATATTAACTACTTTTCAAATGACGATTTCAAAGGGAAATAAGACTCTAAAAAATCAATCGTTAAATCGTTTACAGATAAAAGTTTATCTTCAGGCACTGCAACGTCATTAATACAAATAGTTTTATATTTTCGTGTTTTAAAAACACCATTAAACTGCTTATCAATCGTTTTTTTGTACAAAGCTAAATAACGATGTGATAAAGTTGATGGGACAGCTAGCCCTTTTTGAAATCCATAATGATACTGCATAAATGCAATCGGTCTTAAATCATTTTTAGACCTAAACCTTTCTTTTTCGCATTTAGAAAACTCCATTTCAAATTTATTTTCTAAAAAATATAAAAGGCTTCTTCTAGATGGATAAGGACAATGTAACATTATGTCATTGCCAGATTTCCCAAGCTCTTTTTTAATTAAGCCAATTGCGTTACGATCAGATAATAAATACTCTTCTCTTGAGTCATCAATATCTTCTTCATAAACTCTAGTTTCTGCTGGAAAATACTTCATAATACCATTAGCAAAGAAAAAGTCATTAGGCGTACAAAAGTCCGTCAACATAAAATCATCATTAAAATATAAAAAATGTTCTGATAACCCATCTATATGATGAAGTTGGGTTTCAATACTACTTGAGTTAAAAGTAGGTAAAGCATCTTTGTTTTTATAAATATCTTTATGATCAATCAACTTTATTTTATCGTTATTAATGTCTAACCATCCTGGAATTTGTCCACAAGTTACAATAAAAATGTTTCTTATAAAAGGTGCAAACATTTCAATAGATCTTAAAAGATATTTTAACTCATTTCTATTCCGAAAACGCTCATCTTTATTTGCTCTGCCTTCTCCGTTTAATGAATCAACATTATTAGAATATAAATCTTTCTCAGCCTTCCACTTAGAATCATCTCCGTCAACCCAAGTAATAACAGCATCGATCGGGAAAGAATGGCAAATTGAACTAGATTTTAAGTACTCATCTAAATTTTTATTGCAATTAATATAATTCTTAAATGTTTCTGGTGTTAATTTACTAACAAATTTGTTACTTCCTTTAATTGTATAAAGAGATAAAGTAGAATAGGTAACTTGTTGACTCCAAAAATATACCCTTATAAGTGAGTAGTATTTAGCCGAAAAAGATTTTGTTGAGTATTCATTTTCAATATGAGCTAAATCAAAAAAATTCAATTCAGGAATATCTATCTTCTTTTTAATATCTTTAATTAAGAAAAATTCTTTATCAACTTTAAGATAATAATCTTGTTCTGAAAACCAATATTGAAGCATTTTAACAAAAATATTCAGATCTTTATAATCAATGTGAATTCCTTTCATCCAAGAATCTTCAGTTGCTCCAGTCATAAAGGGGATTTTAACTAGTTTACAAAATTCAATTAATCTTTCGTAAAATAAATTTCCTTTATCATTAATGCCTACTCTTTGGTAATAAGTTGGAATTTGCTTTTTAGATTTCTTTTTAGATTTATCTTTGTCCTTTTCTTTGTTCTTTTCTTTACCTTTTTCCATATTAGAAACAATATCTGTCAAAAGAATAGATGAGCTCCCCGGTAAAATGATTTTTTTCCTTTTAGATTTAAAATCATCAAAAAATAATTTAGGATTGCGTACTAATTTTTTTGTTTTTGCTATAAATCTCATGAAACCTCTTTTATAAATTTTAATTTTATATAGTAATATGCAACTAAGTATTAGTGTAAAATTGTTTCAAAAATATTATCAAATTATTTTTTTTATATGACAAAGATGATTTTTGTGAAATAAAATCATTTGCACAAATAGAATGAGGAGGCATTTTGCTTTTATAATTTAATATATTATAATAAGTATTAGCAGAGGTCGATCGAATGTTAAAATAATAACAAATATCTCGAGCTAGTATTGATTGCTTCTCAATATACATCATCCAGGGCACTAAAAATGTAGCTAAATTAATATCATTATCAGCTCTAAATCTATTATTAATAAATGCTTTAATATCTTTATAAAAATAAGTCCATGCAAAATTAAAATAAGTTTTTTTTAACGGTATGTATGTATGAACTAAGGGAATATTGATATCTTTTCCATACTTTTTAAATAATAGTCTTCTAGAGTTTAACGATGCTAATAATGTAGGAGTACTAATTCCTTTTTTGAGCATAACATCCAAATTTTTATTATTTAGGAATAGAGATGATAAATTATTGCCACTTAAAAAATGAGATTTAGGTAAATCTCTAGCGACAAAGACATCATCATTAAAATAAATAAAATTCTCTGATAAATAAGGTATATTATGTAGATGAGCTTCTATCACATGAGAATTAAAAGTAGGAAGATGTTTTTTATCAATTATTTGATTATGATCAACAATAACAACTTTATTAGGTAACTTAAATTCTGGGATTTGATTGTCCGTAATTAAAAATATATTTCTTACCCATGGCATAAAATTCTTAATACTTTTAATCACATAAAACAACTCTCCATGTTCTTCAAACCTTGCATTATCTATAGACATTGGATTAACTAAATTTATATTTTGTTGACTTTTATAGTATTCTAATTTTTTTTTCCAGTTAGGATCATGATTATTAACCCAAGTGATAACAACATCAACAGGTTCGTCGCTTGTATTAATATCAAGATCATATAATTTAAAATCATTCGAAATCAATATTTCTTCATCAAAAACATTATGATTTTGTTCATCAAAAGAAAGAGGATATTTTTTTATAAAATAATCTCTGAAAAATATTTGAGGATTTTTTAAAAATTTAGTAAGCTTACTCATATATAATATCTATAAACTAATATTAAGTTTAAAATCCTTATAATAAATAGATCCCTTAATTTGTGATTTATTACACAAATAACTACGATATCTTTCAAACAATTGAGTATCGGGTTTATGCCTTTCCTTCCAAAAAAGGTCAAGCCCTTCTTGGAAAGTTAGTCCTTTTATATCATAATGTGCATTACCAAGAGCAATTACAGGCAATCCATGAATCAAGGCTGAAAGTCCACAAGTGCTGTTAACTGTTACCAATCCGATTGCTTTTCTAAGTAAAATTGGCATAGGAACGCCATGGATATATATCACCCGTTTACTAACACCATAACGACTAGCCAATTTTTTTATTAGTCGGTTATAATTATTAAAACCTTCATCCATCGGATGATGCTTGATTAGTAAATAGCTTTTTTCATCAGCAAATAAAGAAAATGAGCGTATAACTCTGAAAATATATGATTTCATAGAGTGATAATGGCTATGCTCTTGAATTTGAAAATCTTGATTGCATTGTAGGGGAAAAATGTAGAATGGTTTATATTCATTGTCAATAACATTTTTTATCAATCTAGGCTCTATTAACTTTGATTTCAATTTTCTAATTAAAGCTAAAGCCCAATGAAAAGCATAAAAAGATAATGATGTTTTCCTATGATGTATATAATTAGAATATTTATATTTCTTTAATAGCATAAAAAAATAATAAACAATACTGTAGTAAATCATTGAATAATAATGAGACTTCCCATTACTATCATCTATAGAGGTAATTTCAATATTTTGATAAAAATCATGATTTTTAGGTAAGAGAGAAAAACCATTAACCCCATCTTTCTCAAAAGTAATATAATGCGGTCTAAGATAACCTTCTTCAAACACCCAAAATGATAAATTTGGATTAGAATTTACTATTGACTTAGCTATTTTGTGGTATATCCGACAATCGCCAAAAACAATAATTGCGTCGATAGAATGTTGATAGATATAATCTTGTAAAAATTGAGGGAACTCTTCAACTGATTTACAGAAAGAAACACTATTTTTTGAATAAAAATACTCATCACCTCCATTTAAATTTATTTTATAAACGTTACATCCTGATTTTTTCAACCACTCTGCAACGTTTTTAAAAAAAGGACCAATAGGACCTTGTAGAAATAATATATTTCTTTGAGTATGGATTAGTTCGTATAAATAGTGGTTCATTGCTTCATTGAAAGTAACAAATTATATATCAAAAACTATTTACTACTTGAATAATTTATTTTATTGTAATAAAAAATATTTATGAAAATTTAATTTATTAATCTATTCCTATAATATTTATTTTCAATTAGTCAACAAAATTAAACGTCCACATTGAAACATGAAGAAACAAAGAAAGATTAACTTCAGATTCTGGGTAATTAATTAAAACGTTCTATTTTTGCATATATTTTGAATATTTTAACATAAAAATACTAATTTGTAATTTTTTGTTAAAAAATATAGAAATCTTATTTAATCACATAATTGTATGGTTAAACCGAATAAAAGCGATTTAGGAAAAAACGCTTTATGAATTTTTAGTGGATTATTTTAACCATGAGTGTAAATAACTCTATTTTTCCTACAATAAAAAATTTATAGTTGTTTAATTTTCTTTAATTTTAATTTACAAATAATAAAAACAACTTGTTTTAACTTGTTAAATTGTTTTTTTAACCAAACCTGCCTAATTTCTCTTGAAGCTTTTAATTTTTTATCATTTAAATAATTTATTAAAGTTTCTGGATCGGTAAAATTTAAAGAATCAGGATGAATATAAATCGGGTAATCATACATAACTATATAAATTAGTTCATGGAGTGTTAATGACCTATTTCTTCTAACATTAGGATATATATCAATTGTTAACCCCCAGCCTGAGTAAAATGGTTGCCCATAACACACTACTAGTTTATTTCTGATTAAAGCTTCAAAACCTGCTAATGAAGTGATTGTATGGACTTCATCAACTTGCTCAATACAATCGATAATATCAACAAACTCAATAATATTATCAACATATTTTTTTATTTCAAATGCATCAACTTGACCTCTTCGATTACCACTTAAAACATCTGGATGAGGTTTATAAACAATATAATCGTCAGGGTTATTTTGTCTAACAGCTTTTATTAATTCTAGATTTGTTTTTATAACAGGAGAACCATATAAAATAGATGCGTCATCCTCAACCTGTCCAGGTATTAAAATGATTTTTTCCTTATTTCCAATAGGTCTAATATTCATTTTCTTACCAACATTGTATTTACCTAATTTAGTTACAATTAGTAAGTTTTGTAGTGAGCTGGCTTTTTCTTTTTCCTTTTTAGTAACTTTTTTATTTGTTAATAAAAACTCTAATTCACTAATATTTTGGGAATTAAAATAAATACCTAGTTTATCAATAACCAGTGAATATGGCATAACTAGATTGGATCCTAAACCAATAGAACGGATAAAGCCATCCTCAATACGAAATGGATTCATACTGTTAATAATTGGAAGTAACTCTTTTTTTCCTTGCCCCCATATTAATAATTTTTCAGTTTTAAGTTTATTTTTTGCATCTTTGTTATTGAGAATTTTTATATATCTACGCACTGAATAGAATCGACCTTTTACAGAAGGTAGCCTTAAATAAGGTAACAGTACTTGTTTCTTCCAGAATGAAAACCCAACTAAGTCAATATTACCTCTAAGTTTATTATTGAGTGTTTTGATTTTGATTAAATAGTTAATAACATCAAAAATAGTTCCTTTTTTGCCTGTATAAGGATTAATGTATTTACAATATAATATGTAGCTTGCGATAAAAAGCTCTAAGACTGTGGCTTGAGTTCTTCTATCATTTGCTCGTAAATGGTTTATATTTTTATGTCGATCATCAGTGCATCCCCAACCAGCATACCAAGGTAAACCAAAGGTAACAACATGTTTACCCAATAAAAGTGCTTCAAATCCCATATGCGATGTAACGACATACACTTTATCAAAATGTTTAAGCAATGAAAGAGGGTTTACATCTTCACTAAATAACATAACAGACTTTTGGTTAACTATTTGAGTTAAATAACCTTTTTTATATCCATTAATTACATCTGTATGGGTTTTTACATAAATTGTTGAAAGTGGGTTCTCATTGACTGCGCAATTTAGCATTGATATAAAGGTTTGTTGATTTGCTCCACCTAGCTCGACAGCCATATCTCCAAATGTTTGATCGATAACTAATACTTTTTTATTTTTATTATTGGTTTTATCCTCGAAACCACAAAAATCAGGTGCATGATTATATTTTGATAACTGTGCTTCAATAATTAATTTTAATGCAAAGGTTGCTTCATTTATATATTTATTTAAATTTGTTTTATTTTTAATTAATATTTCTAATTCTGAAGGCTTTCTAGAATCATAATAAATTCCAATTCTATCGGCAATAAGTGATAGTGGAGGATAGCCTTCTAGACCTAAACCAATAGAACGTAAAAAGCCATCTTCAAGAGCAATAAATGGTAGTAAATGTTTAGTTGCATATGCCCTAGCTTTTATTGTTGTTGGGCGATATCCCCACCCTGCAACTGCATCAATTTTCTTCTTAGTATTTTTTTTACTAAATGACAGATCAGAAAAAAAGTGATTAATACTTTTTATTGTCAGGATTTTTTTTGAAAAGACTAGAACATTTTTCATTTAGAATAATTCTATTAATAATAAGCTTATGTAATTTTTTGTTGTTTATTATGGTAAATATAAGCTTGTTCAATTGTATCAAATTGATATAAGTAACCAGCATCAAGCACCATAGCTTTATCACAATAATTTTTTATAGCATTCATATTATGTGAAACTAAGATAAGAGCGCGATCTTTTTTATTTTCAAATAATTCTGTTTTACATTTTTCTGTAAATCTAGAGTCACCAACAGCAATTACTTCATCAATTAAATAACAATCAAACTCAATTGATAAAGACAACGCAAAAGCTAAACGAGCTTTCATGCCAGAAGAGTATTTTTTTATTGGTTCATATAAATAATCACCTAATTCCGCAAAATTTTCAACATACTCTTTCGTTTTTTCGATATTACATCCATAAATTCGACAAATAAATCTTAAATTATCCATTCCCGTCAAACTACCTTGAAAAGCACCAGAAAAAGCTAATGGCCAAGAAATTGACATATTCCTTATTATTGAACCTGTAGTTGGTTTTTCTATTTCACTTAGAAGTCTAATTAGTGTAGATTTACCTGCACCATTACGTCCCAAAATGCCAATTTTTTCTCCTCTATATAATGAAAAATTGATATTATTTAGGACTGTTTTATATCCTTTTCTTGTTGAGTACCGTTTACCTACATTTTTAACAATAATCATCAATTATCCTCAAGAATATAATTCTCATTAATTTTTACCATGGTTAATCCCACAAATAATAAAACTATATTACAAAAAACTAAATAACTTACACTTTGATGTGTTATAGTTGAGGGGCCAAAATAACCTGCTCTAAACATTTCTGTTCCATTAATTGGTGGAATATAAAGCAGTAACTTTTGTATTTCATGGGGAAAGGTATCAACCCAAAAGAAAGCTCCAGATAAAGGCATAAGGATAAAACTTAAAGTACCCCACATTTTATCAAAAGCACCATATTTGGCAGATAAAACAAAAATGATTAGACCTAACCCCAGAGAAAACCAACACATCAACCCCCATGCACATAACATATAAAAAGGATCATAGGGTATAGCAATTAGCCCAGCAAAAATAAAAATTGATATAACAAAAACTTGAGCAGCACTTGCCCCAATCACTTCAAGAAATACACGTGCATAGACTAGATCTAAAATTTTGATATTACGATGATATAACAATGCTTTATTGGCAGTTACTGAACCTTTTGCTCGAGATGAAGCATTACGCCACATCATTACCATTGGATAGCCTGTTAATACAAATGCAATAATATTAAGATTGGATACAGAATTTATTTTAAAAAAAAACCACATTAAGCTTATTAACAACGTTAACGACATAGGTTCAACAAATAGCCAAAGAAAACCGATATTATTACGTCCATAACGGGTAATTATTTCCCTTAAAATTAAAGCATTCAATACATTAATTTGTATTTTTAATGAACGCATAAATGATGTTTTACTAATTACTTCCGTCATCAATCTTTATGTTCTCTTATACCAGCTGAAAGTAAATTAATAATACCATATACTAAAAAGCTAATTATAAAAGTTGCAATGATATTATAAATGCGTGCGGGTTTAAATGATACATCTGATATACTCGGCTGCTCTATTCGCTCTAGATAAAGTTGCTTTTTAGTTATTTCCACCTGAGCATTACGTAATGATAATGTGGCTGCCTCAAATTGTTGTTTAGCAACCGTATTATTAATTAATATCTGTTGATACTCAGCTAAATTAGCATCTCTATTTTTATTTCTTTGAAATTCAGCTAGAGCATGAGCTTCTTTCTTCATCTGTGATTCAGCATTTTTCAGTTCTGCTAGCGATGCGGTTATGAGATCTTGTTTGGCTCGTAAATTTATTTGGTTTACAAAACCTTCAGCTTGTTTTAATAATTGTTCATTTATTTTGAATGCATCTTGCATATCAAAAGCATTTACACTAATTGTAGCAATACCTGTAGAACTGTCAAAATTGACACTTATCATATTACTCATGTATCGATAGAAATATTCTTTTTTATTATACGAGTCAAGATTAAATCCATTAAATCGAGATATTATATCGCCTTTTTGAGTATACCACTTTTGTACTGGTAAAACTTTTTCAACAGAGGATAGAGCATCTCTAGATTTTATATATGACAAAACAACATATGAATCATCATTAGAGCGTGAAATTCCAACTTTTGAAAAAAAACTTCCCAATCCTCCCAATGATGATTGAGTATCCGAAGAACGTATAATATATGTTGCTTCAGATGTATAAATATTTTCAGCAATTAATCCAAAATAAATTATCGATAATAAAGTTGGTAATGATACAATTAGATGTAATAACCAACTTTTTTTTCTTTTAAAATTTAAAAACATAAAATCTCACGAGTGCAATAATTAAAAACTTATTCACTAATCTGGTTAATTTGATTAACAACTCCAACACCTGGTGAGAAAATCGCATATAAGAATTTTTGTAGTTCTAGAATTGGTGCAGATGCAACATAAACAATATCATTATTCTTAATTTGAAAATTCTTCATTATGAAGAATGAATTAGGATTATTTAAATCTATTTGGTAAACAGTTGGTACAAGCTCTTTCTTATTATCTATCGACAAAGTGTCTTGATATCTAAACACAAAAACACCTCGGGCATCAGATTGACTATCTCGTAAACCACCAATACGAGCTAATGCTTGTGACAAATTAATTCCAACAGCTTCAAATCTGACTTCTTTTGTTGAGCCTATTGCCCCCATAGAAATAAAAGAACTAGGCTTATTAATCAAAGTAATAACATCATCTTTTTGAAGATGAACATTAAATTTAGGATTAGATAATACTAAACTTAGTGGAATTTTATTAACTTTATTATTCCTAGTGACTTGTATTAAAGTATCTTTAATATCATACATATTGCTACCTAACATGGTAACGGCATCTAATAAACGCTCCCCCTTAGCTGTTATAGGCATTTTACCACTAAATTTATCACCAATAACTGTAACATTTGAAGAACGTTTTTCTAAAACAGTGACAATTACTTGGGGTCTATTTGCAATTCCAGATAACTTTTCAATTATTTCTTTTTGTAACTGAGTGGGAGTTTTATTAGCAACTTTCACATTTCCAACAAACGGCAAAGAAATAAACCCTTTAGAATCAACAATTACTATTGGTAATTCAGTTAATCCAGTTTTTGGAGCACCTGTATCACCTGAACCTACAAACAGTATTGCTGGAGGGGTTTCAATTACAGAAATCTTTATACTATCGCCTTTACCTATATTATCAACTTTTTTATCTTGGCTATCTCTTTCATTAATAAGCTTTGTAAAGTTAAATAAATTAGTTTGCGCTTCTTTTATAGAATCAGGTGAAATATTTAAATTAACGATTTTTACTTTATTATAAATTTTATCTAATTCAGCATGTTGTTTATTTATATTTTTTATAGATGAAAAATTTGGTCCTGAATGAGGTAAAACAGTACAACCACTTAAAATAAGTGCTAGCGTTATTGGAAGAAGGGACGGTAATTTCAAAATAAATTTCCTTATTCATCAATTGATTATATATTTTTAAAGGTTTTGAATTAGAAATTCACACATGTATTTTAGTTGATAAAATATATTTAATTTTATTTATAATTAAAAAATAGGTAAATTTACTGCAAACATGCATTGGAGGAGACCCTATAAGCTACATCCCACACACATGTATTTTACTTTGGCTGCTTCCTTCCGGACCTGACCTAGTGAGCAAAAAAATGTTGCAAGAGAACCCATAGAGCCTCCATAGAAGCGAAAATATTATGCTTGAATTATTAATTTTTTACAACTACTTTTTAGCATAAAATAGTTGTTTGGCTTTTCTTTAGATGTTATATCAAAAGGAAAGCCATTATTTGAATATGATATTACGTAATTCAGAAATTAGATTACTAAATTTTTTTCAACACGCTCTCTGAATTTTATACCAGGTCTGAATGTAACAACTCTACGAGCTGAAATATCAACACTTTCACCTGTTTTTGGGTTTCTACCTGGGCGTGAATTTTTATCACGTACTGTAAAATTACCAAATCCAGATAATTTAACTGGTTCTCCTTTTTCTAAAGCTACCCGAATCTCTTCAAAAAATAGCTCTACAAGGATTTTAGATTCTTGTCGATCAATATTAAATTTTTCGGCAAGACGATCTGCAATATCTGCTTTAGTTAATGTCATATTATTATTCTCTTAATAGGGCTTTAAAACGATTTTGTAAGGCAGTAACGCATTTGCTTACAATGTTAGTTATGTCTTCTTCTTCAAGCGTACGTGATTTATCTTGTAAAATCAAACTAATAGCAATGCTTTTTTGATCTTCTTTGATATTTTCACCTTGATACACATCAAAAAGAGTCACTTTAATAAGTTGCTCACCACCCGCTTTTTTACACTCTAAAATAATATCCGCTGCTGGTATTGTATTTGAAACAATAATAGCTATATCACGTTTATTTGACGGATACTTGGATAAATCTTGAGCTACAGGTACCTCTTTTTTACTAATTTTAGCTAAATTTATTTCAAAAACAAGCGTTTTACTATTTAAAGACAATTTTTTTTCAATTTCTGGATGCAAGACTCCTAAATGACCTAATAACTCATCATTTAAATAAATCGCTGCGCTTTGTCCTGGATGTAAAGCAGGGAGTTCAGATTTTTTAAACTGTATTTGATCACCGCACCCTAAAAGAGAAAAAATTGACTCAAGATCACCTTTGAGATCATAAAAATCTACGTTTTTTTTAGGGAGTTGCCAGTGTTCTTCATATAAATTACCAGTAACAATACCTGCTAACATTAACTCCTGACGTACGCCAAATTCACAATTTTCATCAGGAATAAAACGCAATCCAGTTTCAAATAATCGGGCACGCGTTTGTTGACGATTTTGGTTATATAGTATCGCATCTAATAACCCAGACCAAAGCGATAAACGCATAACTGACATTTCACTTGAAATCGGATTAGGTAATTTAATTTCTGGATATTCAGGATATAATATTTGCTGAACTTTTGGATCAACAAAGCTATATGTCACCGCTTCTTGATACCCTCTATCAACCAATAAATCCTTTACTCTACGTAATGGGATTTGACTTTCTGGTTTCGGTTTCATTACTGATTCAATTTTCAAATTGGCATTTGGGATATTGTTATATCCGTAAATACGGGCAACTTCCTCAACTAAATCTTCTTCAATTTGCAAATCAAAACGCCAACTTGGTGATTTTACAATCCAAACATTGTCTTTATATTCAACTTCACAACCGAGTCTAATTAAAATATCGGTAATCTTTTGTGTTTCGATTGTATAACCAATAATGCGATCAATTTTATTACGTCGCAATTGGATAGTTGCTTGTGCAGGAAGTTCAGCTTCATGTGTCACATCAATAACTGGACCTGCTTCTCCACCACAAATATCAATTAATAATTGGCTTGCTCGTTCCATTGCTGTAAATTGTAAGAAAGGATCAACTCCTCGTTCATAGCGGTGTGACGCTTCTGTATGTAAACCGTATTCACGTGCTTTACCTGTTATAACTAATGGGTTGAAGAATGCTGCTTCAAGAAATATATCTTTGGTTGTTTGTGTTACACCAGATTTTTCACCACCCATAATCCCCGCTAGCGCTAAGATTTTTTGGTGATCGGCAATTACTAAAGTTTTATCATTAAGTTTAATGTCACTACCATTAAGTAAAGTCAGTTTTTCATCTTTGCGTGCATAACGAACAATTATGCCCTTTTCAATCTGCGATAAATCAAATGCATGCATTGGATGGCCAATTTCTAATAATACAAAATTAGTTATATCAACAACGGCATCGATTGAACGAATTCCACCACGACGCAATTTTTCTTTCATCCATAGTGGCGTTTGAGCATTAACATTAATATTTTTAATTACCCTACCCAAATAGCGAGGTGATGCTGTGGGTTCATCTATTTTTATTGATACTGTGTCGGAAATTGTTGCCTGTACACTGTTAACTTTAAGTGCTTGCATTGGAATATTGTTAACTGCAGAAATATCTCTAGCAATCCCAACAATACCAAAGCAATCAGCCCTATTAGGTGTTACACTAATATCAATTGTGACATCGTTTAAATTTAAATATTCACGAATATCTCGTCCCAAAGGAGCATCATCAGGTAATTCAATAATACCATTATGTTCATCAGCAATCCCCAGTTCTGAGTATGAACATAGCATGCCTTCTGACGGTTCACCTCGTAACTTAGCTGATTTGATTTTAAAATTACCTGGTAAAACAGCCCCCACTGTAGCACATGCAACAGTCAAACCTTGTCGACAGTTTGGCGCGCCACAAACGATATCAAGTAATTCTTCTTTGCCTATATCAACTTTTGTTACACGAAGTTTATCAGCATTCGGGTGCTGCATACATTCAACGACTTTACCAATAACGACACCTGTAAAGTCACCTGCTACTTTTTCGACATCATCAACTTCTAAACCAGCCATTGTTAATTGATCAGCTAGCGTTTCGCTACTAATTTCTGGATTGATCCATTCACGTAGCCAACTTTCACTAAATTTCATGTTTTGATCTCCAGAATTAATTAAATTGCTTTAAAAAACGTAAATCATTTTCAAAGAAAGAACGCAAATCAGTGACGCCGTAACGTAACATAGTTAATCGTTCTATCCCCATACCAAATGCAAAACCACTATAAACTTCAGGATCAATGCCTACATTACGTAATACATTAGGATGAACCATTCCGCAGCCTAAGACTTCTAGCCATTTACCATTTTTAGCTTTAATATCAACTTCAGCCGATGGTTCTGTAAATGGAAAGTAACCCGGCCTAAAGCGTATTTCCATATTATCTTCAAAAAAGCAGTGTAGAAAATCATGCAATAACCCTTTTAAATGTGTAAAACTGATATCTTTATCAACCAGCAAACCTTCCATTTGATGGAACATTGGTGTGTGTGTTTGGTCATAATCATTTCGATATGTTCTTCCAGGAGCAATTATTCGAATGGGTGGTTTTTGATTTTCCATTGTGCGAATTTGTACTGTTGACGTTTGCGTTCTTAATAAGCGTTTTGCATCAAACCAAAATGTATCATGATCTGCACGAGCAGGATGATGAGCAGGAATATTTAATGCATCAAAATTATGGTAGTCATCTTCTATTTCAGGACCGGTTTCAACAACAAAACCTAGTTCACCAAAAAAATCAACTAATCGATTAATTGTTTTTGTAACTGGATGTAATCCGCCTAGTTCAAGTGAGTTACCAGGCAATGTAATATCAATTGTTTCATTGGCTAGTTTCGCATTAAGAGCCTGACGCTCTAAATAATTGCGCTTTTGATTCAATAGCTGAACAACTTCTTGCTTTGCATCATTGATTTTCTGCCCCACAGATGGACGTTCATCGGCAGGAACGTCACGTAAAGAAGCCATTTGCATTGTAAAATAACCTTTTTTACCAAAATATTCCACTCGAATTTGTTCGATCGAATTAATATCATTAGCACTTTCAATAGCGGATTTGGCGTTATTCACCAGTTCAACTAATTGAGACATACAGTTCTCCTGCTTATTGTGTTTATTGCATAAAAAAAGCCTCTTTTGAGGCTTTTATAATTATTTTTTGTTTTTTCTTTGCCTCACGATTTAGTATTGCTAAAGAAACCAAAAAAGAAACAAAAAATAACTATATTCATAATAAATTTACTCTTAAAATATTAAAATTGAATGATAAAAGCCGAGATAACTCGGCTTTTATAAAGCTATTATAGTGCTGCTTTTGCTTTTTCAACTAATGCAGCAAATGCATTTTTGTCAAATACAGCAATATCAGCTAAGATCTTACGATCAATTTCAATTGACGCTTTCTTTAACCCATTAATAAATCGGCTATAAGAAAGACCGCATTGACGAGCAGCAGCATTGATACGAACAATCCATAATTGACGGAATTGACGTTTACGTTGGCGACGGTCACGGTAAGCATATTGTCCAGCTTTAATTACAGCTTGGAAAGCAACACGATATACACGTGAACGAGCTCCATAATAACCTTTTGCTTGTTTTAAAATTTTCTTGTGACGTGCACGAGCAATAACACCACGTTTAACACGAGCCATAAACTATATCCTCTAATAATTAATCAAAACTTAAACGTATGGAACACACGCAGTAACTAAACCTAAATCGCCTTTTGACACAGTAGTCAAACCACGTAAATGACGTTTACGCTTAGTTGATTTTTTAGTTAGGATATGACTCTTGTTAGCTTGCTTATGCTTAAAGCCACCAGAAGCTGTTTTTTTAAAGCGCTTTGCTGCGCCTTTTACAGTTTTAATTTTAGGCATTTTATTAATTTCCACTTCGCATTGTTAATAAAAACAAAATAATGGTGTAGTTTTCAATAGTATCAAAATCTAGCTTGTCGAACCATTATTTCTTCTTCGGCGCTAGCACCATAATCATTTGTCGACCTTCAATCTTGGTTGGATAAGATTCAATAACCGCCAAATCAGCTAAATCCTTTTTAATACGATCAAGCATTTCAGAACCTAACTGTTGATGAGCCATTTCACGACCACGAAAACGTAACGTTACTTTAGCTTTATCGCCATCTTCAAGAAAGCGAATCAGGCTGCGGAGTTTTACCTGATAGTCGCCTTCGTCTGTACCAGGTCGGAACTTAATTTCCTTAACCTGAACAACCTTTTGCTTCTTCTTCTGCTCTTTTGTTGCTTTACTCTTTTAGAGGGTATAAATTGGAGTGAGCCATTTGTAGCTTTATCATTCAGATAAGTTTCTTCTATCTTTCTCAGAATGGCCATACAGAGTTTAACTTCTCTATCTTTCTCCAAACACTTATATTTTCAGAGGTGGTCGGCATATTTACGGTGTCCTCACTTTACTGGTAGGGTGAATGATGGTGCAACTGTTGTTT
>NZ_JAGGHR010000038.1:0-20791 GCF_024104075.1 Gilliamella sp.
AATCAAACCACATGGTGTAATAGTTTGGGTTATCGTTTGTCACGGGTAAGTGATTTAACCAATGCGAAGTGTGATGTAAATAGTAGTAGGTTCCCATGTATAAATAACATAGATGGTGCGATGCCGTCGTCAGGTACTTTTTATTATAGACGTCATGTAGGAGCAGGTTTTTTCACGGAGTGGGGTAATATGAACAGCTATGCTGATACGGGTTTCATCAGCAACAACTACTGGACGAGTGATGCCACAAGTATCCGTAATTTCCATGTTCTCTCTACTAGTGGCGGCGTTGACGGCAACGGTAACAGTTACAGCTTCTCTGCTGCTTGCACCACACCTTAGTTTTTAGTGTTTAGTTCTTAATCCTTAGGCGCGGGGGGGGACGGTGCTTGAGAGGATAATATAACAAAGAATAAAGCCCCCGCGTAAGTTGGGGCGTTTTCCTTAGGGTTGCGCTATTGTGGCGAAGCCACAATAGCGCCGCCCCCCCCCGCCGACGCTGAAAGCGTGGTTGGCAATTCTAATGATTACGCTGTGGCGGTTTAAATTCGTGGTCTATTTATAGTACGGCAAAGTTTCGGACGTTTTGACCTTAGGTGAAAAAATAGCCACAGTGACCACGTCCGAGCAAAGGGAATTAAAGCGAATACCCTTTGCAATCCCTCGCTTTAGCGCATAATGTGTCTACGGCGCTACTCGTATCATCCTGATACTCGCCTTTTCGAGGCCATCTTTGCTGTGCTCAGATGTTCAAATTTGTTCCAGACAAATTTGTCTGACGCCAGAATAAGACAAATAACATAGCCTTAGGTGGTTTTTGTGAGTTGTTTTGTGTTAAAAAGCAGTGCAATTACATCCCAAAAGTGATCAGAAAAGGTATTGATTTTTATTAAAGCTTTTATTTTTCTGTTTTTTGTGATTTCCTATGACTTTACTAAGATTTCGATTGTTTTTGATTGCTTGGATATTGATTGTGGTGTTTTGATTAAACCACTTAAAAAGCAAGAAAGATTATATTATACTGTCTATCTAATTATTATTTGCTAACAGACTATAAATTAAAGGAAACTTGAGATGCAACAATTACAAACTATTATTGAAGCAGCATTTGAACGTCGTGCTGAAATTACACCGTCAAATGTTGATACAGTTACACGTGATGCGATTAACCAATGCATTGCTTTATTAGACAGTGGTAAAATGCGTGTCGCAGAAAAAATTAATGGTGACTGGATAACTCATCAATGGTTAAAAAAAGCGGTTTTGCTCTCTTTCCGTATTAACGAAAACCAACTGATTGATGGCGGTCCAACTAACTATTATGACAAAGTGCCATTAAAATTTGCTGAATATGATCAAGCAAGATTCCAACAAGAAGGTTTCCGTGTTGTTCCATCTGCTATTGCTCGTAAAGGTGCCTATGTTGCTCGAAATACTGTATTAATGCCATCTTATGTCAATATTGGTGCTTATGTCGATGAAGGTACGATGGTTGATACATGGGTGACAGTTGGTTCTTGTGCGCAAATTGGTAAAAATGTTCATTTATCGGGTGGTGTTGGTATTGGTGGTGTTTTAGAACCGTTACAAGCTAACCCAACCATTATTGAAGATAACTGTTTTATTGGTGCACGTAGCGAAATTGTTGAAGGCGTTATTGTTGAAGAAGGTAGCGTAATTTCAATGGGTGTATTTATTGGTCAAAGTACTAAAATATATGACCGTGCAACTGGTGAAATTCACTATGGACGTGTACCAGCTGGTTCAGTAGTTGTTTCTGGCAACTTACCGACAAAAGATGGCAAATATAGTCTTTATTGTGCAGTTATTGTGAAAAAAGTTGATGCTAAAACTTTAGGTAAAGTAGGTATCAATGAATTGCTTCGTACTATCGATTAATTCACGCTTATATTTTAAAGTCGTCTAAATTATTGTTAGGCGACGATTATTCTATTTATTAACTAGATAATTTTAGTTTTATAACCATTAGAAGAGGAGAATTTATGCCTTCTTTTGATATCGTTTCAGAAATTCAAATGCCAGAAGTTAAAAATGGTGTTGAAAATGCCACTCGTGAGTTAGCTACTCGTTGGGACTTTAAAAATGTTGAAGCATCGTTTGAATTAAATGAAAAAAATGAAACGATTAAAGCAACAAGCCAATCTGATTTTCAAGTACAGCAACTGCTCGATATCCTGCGCGATAAGCTAGCTAAACGAGGTATTGATGGTGGTGCACTTGAAATTCCTGAAGAAATGGAGCACAGCGGTAAACTTTATAGCATTACGGTTAAGCTTAAGCAGGGTATTGATAAAGAGCTATCTAAAAAGATTGTAAAAGCGATCAAAGACAGCAAAATTAAAGTACAAGCTCAAGTACAAGGTGAACAAGTCCGTGTTACAGGTAAATCACGTGATGATTTACAAGCTACTATGGCATTGGTTAAAAATAGCGAATTTGGTCAACCGTTTCAATTTACCAATTTTAGAGATTAATGTGTTATTGAGTTGATATTGCCAACAATTGTCGGCAATATTATCCCTTAAACTTTGTAAAAAATTTCAGAAAAGACAGTGTTTGAATAAGGGGATGCAATAACTATTATGATGTTTTAAACCTGAATGTAAGTAGATAAAAAAACGAGATTTTTTGTAAATACGTTATGCTGTCTGCTTGTCTATCCTCTTAATTATAACAATATTTATTATGATGAAAAAAGTAGCTATATATTTATTTTTTCTTATCTTTTCTGGGCATTTGTTTGCACAAGAACCTAATAGCGAAGTAAAGGAAATAAAGAAAGTTTTTATTGATAATCTATTATCAAAAATGACGCTTCAAGAAAAAGCGGGACAATTGCGCCTAATTAGTGTTGGTGGTGATCTAACGTTAGATAAAGTACTTGATAAAATTGAAGCAGGTGAAATTGGTGGCATTTTTAATACTGTTGTCGAACCTGACCTTTCTCAAATGCAGGAGCGTGCTCTAAAATCTCGCAATAAAATTCCTCTATTTTTTGGTTTTGATATAATTCATGGACATAGAACTATCTTCCCAATTAATTTAGGTATTGCATCCACTTGGGATCGTAGTGCAATTGCAAAAGCTGCTGAAGTATCAGCTGACGAAGCTACCTCGGATGGATTAAATATAACTTGGGCGCCAATGGTTGATATTACACGTGATCCTAGATGGGGGCGTGTGTCTGAAGGGTTTGGAGAAGATCCTTATTTAACCTCAGAAGCTGGGCGGATTTTTGTTGAAAAGATGCAAAAGCAATCGCTTGCCGATAAAAAATCATTGGTGACATCAGTAAAACATTTTGCACTTTATGGCGCAGTTGAAGCAGGGCGTGAGTATAACAGTACGGATATGAGCGAACGCAAAATGTTCCAAGAATATCTTGTGCCTTATAAAGCAGCAATTGATGCAGGTAGCAGGGCAGTTATGGTTTCGTTAGTGAGCGTTAATGGTATTCCAGCAACGGGGAATCATTGGTTGTTAACCGAAGTGCTACGGAATCAGTGGCATTTTGATGGTGTTGTTGTCAGTGATCATGGGGCTATTCGTGAACTTATTAATCATGGCGTAGCTAGTGATCCGAAAGATGCTGTACGTGTTGCGATTAAAGCTGGCATTGATATAAGTATGAATGATGAATATTTCTTACAATTTTTACCTGAATTAGTCGAAGAAGGTGCCATTACAGAAGATGAAATAAATCAAGCTTGTCGTCATGTACTTGAACTTAAATATGATATGGGGTTATTTAGTGATCCTAATCGTAATTTAGATCCAAAATTAGATATCGATACAATGTTTGCTGATAATCGATTACATCGTGAAGAAGCTCGTGATGTGGCACGCCGCAGTATTGTGTTATTAAAAAATGAGAATGAGATATTACCGCTAGCTAAAAATAAGAAAATTGCGGTGATTGGTCCATTAGCTGATTCAAAACGTGATATTTTGGGGAGTTGGTCGGGAGCTGGGCGTGCTAATTTAGCGGTAACTCCATTAGAAGGTATTAAAAATGCAGTTAAAAATCCTGAATCAATTAGCTATGCATTTGGTGCCAATCTTTCTGATGATGAAAATTTATATCGGTTTTTAAATTTATACGGAGAAACAACTAAATTTGATAATCGACCAGCCGATAAAATGATTGCAGAAGCGGTGAAAATAGCTAAAAAAGCTGATATTGTTATTGCCTTTGTTGGTGAGGCAGAAGGTATGGCTCATGAGTCATCAAGTCGAACAGATCTATCTTTGCAAGCAACTCAAAAACAATTAATTAAAGCAATGAAAAAAACAGGTAAACCTTTGGTCATTGTCTTAATGAATGGTCGTCCTTTAACATTATCTGAAGAGTATGCTCAAGCAGATGCTATGCTTGAAACTTGGTTTTTAGGAACCGAAGGTGGTAATGCTATTGCCGATGTGCTATTTGGTGACTATAACCCTTCGGGCAAATTGCCCATGTCTTTTCCTTATAATGTTGGGCAGATCCCAGTCTATTATAGCCATTTGAATACAGGCCGTCCTCGTGGTACGGAAAATATGGGCAAATATACAACCTCGTATTTTGATAGTCCTAATGAGCCGTTATTCCCCTTCGGATTTGGTTTGAGTTATACCAATTTTGCGATGGACTTTTCGTTATCAAGTACTAAAATGAATCGAGATGGTGAAATTATTGTCACCGTTAATGTTGAAAATACAGGAAATAGAGAAGGTATGCAGACCGTCCAGCTTTATTTGCAAGATGTGACAGCGTCGGTTAGCCGCCCAGTGAAAGAGTTAATTGGTTTTGATAATATTACTTTAAAACCGCACACTAAGGGTCAAGTAAAATTTGTGATTAAATATGATATGCTGAAATTCTGGAACAATAAAATGCAATATGTTGCCGAACCAGGAAAATTTAATGTGTATATCGGTAGTGATTCGACAACTCAGGACAAGCAAACATTTACTTTGCTTGATTAATACTTGTTAAGTAATTTGGGTAATTTTCACATAGGATAATGCTGTGCAAAATGATATTACTTTTTATCAACGTTTTAAGTCTGATATTTTAGCTGGTTTAAAAGTCATTACCATTCGAGATAAGAGTGAATCACATTTTAAAGTTGGTGATAAGCTTCGTGTTGGAACTTTTGAAACTGATGAGTATTTTTGTACAATTAAAATAGTTAACATTACACAAATTACATTTGATCAACTTACCGAAAACCATGCCCAACAAGAGAATATGACTTTGAGTGATTTGAAAAAAGTAATTTCTGACATATACCCCAATGAAAATCATTTTTTTGTAATTCATTTTTCGCTCTTATAATAAAAAAGACGCATTGTTAATGCGCCCTATTTATTTTTATAACTAGCAAAAAACTATTGATTTATAGGTAGCACATCTAAAATTAAACCATCCACAGCAATAATTTCAACACGCTGCCCAACATTAAGATCTTCAACGCATCTTGCCGACCATGTTCCATCTTTGATTTTTACCCGACCTGAGCCATTAACAATAGCATCTGTGACAACTGTTTTAATACCAATTAAATCTTGTTGTGGCTGATTGATTTCGCCTTTACTTGATTTATCTTTACCTTGCTTTTTGAGCCAAAGCCACCAAAGATAAGCAGATACAAGCGTTAGAATTGCAAATAAAATCCATAAAATTGGCCAAGAAAGAGGTAAAATCCAAGCAATTAAACCAACAATAATAGCAGCTATCCCACTCCAAAGCCCGTATCCACCAGTACCAAGTAATTCTATAATCAGCAAAATACCGCCTAAAGCAATAAATACCCAATGGGGCGAACTATAGAAAACCATAAAAAAATCAGTCATTGTTGATTACCTTTATAATACATTCAGTAAAAATCTTAAACATAGCGTTTATAGATTTTGTTAAAAAGTTTCAGGAAACACTATGTTTAAGTATAAAATTTGATTTTTATTTAGTATTTTTAATCATTTCGTTAATGCCTCCAATGCTATCCATGATCCACAAAATTGGCCAAGAAAACGGTAAAATCCAAGCAATTAAAACAATAATAAAAGTAGCGATCCCACTCCAAAAACCATATTTGCCAGTATTGAGTAATTTTATAACTAGCAAAATACCACCTAGAACAATAAATCCCCAATAAGGCGGATTATAGAAAACCATCAAAAAACCATTCATTATCAATCACCTCTAAGATTCATTCAGTGAAATTTCTAAATATAGAGTTTACGATTTTGTTGAAAAGTTTCAGGAAACACTATGTTTAAGTATAAAAATTGATTTTTTATTTCGTGTTTTTAATCAATTCAGCAATACCACCAATACTACCCATTAAACTTGACGCATCAAGTGGCATCATAATCACTTTACTATTATCCGATGAACCAATTTGTTGTAATGCTTCAGTATATTTTTGGGCAACAAAGTAGTTAATAGCATTAATATTACCTGCAGCAATAGCATCGGATACCATTTGAGTTGCTCTTGCTTCTGCCTCGGCTGCACGTTCACGCGCTTCTGCTTTTAATATTTCAGATTGTTTTTCACCTTCTGCTTTTAATATTTCAGATTGTTTTTCACCTTCAGAGCGTAAAATCGCTGCTTGACGAACACCTTCTGCTTCAAGAATTTCGGCACGTTTATTACGTTCTGCTTTCATTTGCGCATTCATCGCAGCAATCAATTCTGCTGGTGGGCGAACATCTCGAATTTCGATACGGGTAATTTTGATTCCCCATGGACTTGTTGCCTCATCGACAATACTTAGTAACTTAGAGTTAATATGATCACGTTGTGATAACATTTCATCCAATTCCATGCTACCTAAAACAGTACGAATATTAGTCATCATTAAATTAATGACAGCACGCTCTAATTGATTTACTTGATATGCAGCCCTTGCTGCTTCTTGTACTTGGATAAAGCAAACAGCATCAATTTGCACATTAGCATTATCTTTTGAAATGACTTCTTGTGATGGAATATCGAGTACTTGCTCCATCATATTAATTTTACGACCAACACCATCCATAAACGGAATAATGATATTTAAACCGGGTTCAAGTGTATGGGTATATTTACCAAAACGTTCGATAGTATATTGATAACCTTGGGGAACAATTGTAATTGCCTTTAAGACAGTAATTAACGCAAGCAAAACAATAACACCAATGACGATATAAAATACTGGCATAGTTCAAAAATCCTTATAATTTTTTATAATAAAAATGAGTCAACCATTTTATAGATTATTAAATTTTTTGCCTAGTTATAAATGCGAAGTTTGTTTTTAAAAATAAATAATCTCTTGACAGTGTGCTAGTAAACTAGTTTAATAGTACAAAATTTATTTTTAATCGATAAAAATTATGAAAGCACAATATTTACATCTTATTACTCGTCAATTCACCAGCTTTGGTTGGTGGTACGTTACCTTTTGCGGGTGATGTAATGATGTATTGTCTTTTTTACACAACCCGCTTTATGCGGGTTTTTTAGTTTTTGGATGTTAAACGAATCAGCTAAATAAAAATTTAAATGTAGAGAGCCAACAATGAATAAGCCGACATTAACACAAATAACCCAAACCATCGGTTATTATCAAGATCCAACTCAAGTGTTTTATCAATTGTGCGATAGTAAACCGGCAACGTTGTTACTAGAATCAGCCGAAATTGATAATAAGCAAGGAATTAAAAGTGTCATGATTGTCGATAGTGCATTACGTATTTCGGCAATAAATAATGAAGTGAGTTTTAAGGCATTGACCACAAATGGTGAAAAGCTATTACCTTTATTACAACAGGCTTTTACAGACAAGTTAGATAATGTACAAGTGGATGAACAAACACTTAAATTGGTATTTCCCACTATTGATAGTATGCAAGATGAAGATTCAAGATTAAAGTCGCTATCAGTTTTTGATGCATTACGCACATTATTGACTATTGTGAATATCCCTGAACAATGTGGTCAAGATGCGATTTTTGTTGGTGGGCTATTTTGTTACGACCTTGTCGCTGGATTTGAAAACTTACCTAATTTACCTACAGAGCAGCGTTGTCAAGATTTCTGTTTTTATTTAGCTGAAACAATATTAGAAATAAATCATAAAGATCATAAATCCATTTTAAAAACGACGGTTTTCACTTCTGATTCAAAAGAAACTGAGCGCTTAACGCAACGGTTAATTAATTTACAAGCAACATTAAATAGCACAATGAAAGCTATTCATACTCAGTCCCTTACTAATATTGATGTGACATGTAATAAAAGTGATGATGATTTCAATACAATTATCAAAAAAATGCAAGATGCAATTGAGCAGGGGGAAATTTTTCAAGCAGTACCTTCACGGCGTTTTAAATTACCTTGCCCTGAGCCATTATCGGCTTATCAGGTATTAAAAAACAATAATCCAAGCCCTTACATGTTTTATATGCAAGATAGTGATTTTGTGTTATTTGGAGCCTCACCTGAAAGTGCACTTAAGTATACTAAAGCAACTAATCAAGTTGAAATTTACCCAATTGCCGGTACTCGTCCACGAGGTTTAACTGCTAATGGCGATATTGATTATGATTTAGATAGTCGATTAGAACTCGAAATGCGTACCGATAAAAAAGAACTGGCTGAACACTTAATGTTAGTTGATTTAGCTCGCAACGATTTAGCGCGTATCTGTAAACCCGGTACTCGTTATACTAAAGATTTGTTAAAAGTGGATCGTTACTCTTTTGTGATGCATTTAGTTTCGCGTGTGGTTGGTCAGTTACGCAGTGATTTAGATGCGCTTCATGCTTATCAAGCCACTATGAATATGGGAACATTAACAGGAGCACCCAAAGTTCGTGCGATGCAATTAATTGCTGAATCAGAAAAAGTTAAACGTGGTAGCTATGGTGGTGCTGTTGGCTATTTTACCGCGAATGGTGATCTTGATACCTGTATTGTGATTCGAAGTGCCTATGTCGAAGATGGCATAGCGACAGTACAAGCTGGCAGTGGTGTGGTGCTAGATTCAAAGCCACAATCAGAATCTGATGAATCACGTAATAAAGCACGTGCAGTTATTCGAGCTATCATGGCAGCGCATAATGTAGAAGGTGTATTCTAATGGCTAATATCTTATTTATTGATAATATTGATTCTTTTACTTATAACTTGGTCGATCAATTACGTAATAGTAAGCATTGTGTGACGATTTATCGAAATACTATCCCTGCAAATGTAATTATTGAAAAATTGTCACAAATGCAAAACCCTATTTTAATGTTATCACCAGGTCCAGGAGCGCCAAGTGACGCTGGATGCATGCCAGAACTGTTAAAACGTTTAAAAGGTAAATTGCCTATTATTGGTATCTGCCTTGGTTATCAAGCTATTGTGGAATCCTATGGTGGAGCGATTGTGCCAGCTGGCGATATTTTGCATGGTAAGGCATCTTTAATTGAGCATGATGAGCAAGCGATGTTTAAAGGATTACCAAATCCGCTACCGGTGGCTCGTTATCACTCTTTAAAAGGTGAAAATATTCCAAAAACACTAACCATCAATGCGCTTTGCAATAATATTGTAATGGCAGTTCGTAATGATGAGGATCGGGTTTGTGGTTTTCAATTTCATCCAGAATCGATATTAACCATTCAAGGTGTAGAATTATTAGAACAAACTATTAAATGGGCACTAAATCCTCCACAAAAACAAGAGAAGCCAAAACAGGAAGCTATTGTTGATAAGCAAGAGTATAATATTCAACCTATTGTTAATAAATTATATTTAGGGCAAACCCTTACACAAGAGGAAAGTAAAATACTATTTAATTTAATTATTCAAGGTAAGATTGAACCAACTGTATTGGCTACCGCAATAATTAGTATGAAAGTTCGTGGTGAAAAACCGGATGAAATAGCAGGGGCAGCTTTAGCATTGCTTGAGAATGCCGATCTTTTTGATTCTCCAGATTATGATTTTACTGATATTGTTGGTACTGGGGGTGATGGCACCAATAGCATTAACATCTCAACAGCTAGTGCTTTTGTGGCTGCAGCATTAGGTTATAAAGTGGCTAAACATGGTAATCGTGGTGTATCAAGTAAATCAGGCTCTTCCGATGTGCTTTCTGCCTTAGGCATTAAATTAAATATGTCAGCACAAACATCTCGTCAGGCATTAGATGAACTTGGCGTGTGCTTTTTATTTGCCCAGCAATATCATTCAGGTTTTCGCCATGCAGCACCAATACGCCAACAATTAAAAACTCGGACCATTTTTAATGTGTTAGGGCCATTGATTAATCCATCTCGTCCTAAACGTATTTTATTAGGCGTGTATCATCCAGATTTAATCCAACCGATTGCTGAAACATTAAAAATGCTTAATTATAAACATGCTTATGTGGTGCATGGTGCAGGAATGGACGAAGTTGCTATTCATGGTAAAACTGACGTTGCTGAAGTTAAAGATGGTGAAATTCGTTATTTTACGCTTAAACCTGACGATTTTGGCTTGCCAACATTTACCTTAAAAGATATTGAAGGGGGTACACCTGAGCAGAATCGTGATATGTTAATTGCCATTTTACAAGGTCACGGAAAACCAGCACACCAATCAGCAATTGCCGCTAATGTTGCGATGTTAATGAGCTTATTTGGCGAGTCAAATTTAAAACAAAATGCACAACGGGCAATTGAAATGATGCAAAGTGGTAAACCTTATGCATTATTACAACAACTAGCAGCAAGATAATAAGTGGAGAATAACATGGCAATTGCAGCATTAGTAAAAAATGTTGAAATGGCAACAGTATTGAAAAAAATCATTGAAGATAAACAAACATGGTTAACTGAGCAGTTAGCAGTAAAGCCAATTAATACCTTTAAATCAGCGATATTCCCTAGTGATCGCAATTTTTATCAAGCGTTAAATCAACCTAAAACGGTTTTTATTTTAGAGTGTAAAAAAGCGTCGCCATCAAAAGGATTGATTCGGGATGATTTTGATCCAGCCGCTATTGCTAAAGTTTATAAAGATTATGCTTCAGTAGTTTCAGTATTAACTGATGAAAAATATTTTCAAGGTAGCTTTGAATTTTTACCCATAGTTCGTAATGAAATCACACAACCCGTGCTTTGTAAGGACTTTATTATTGATGAATATCAGATCTATTTAGCGCGTTATTATCAAGCTGACGCAGTACTATTAATGCTATCTGTATTGACGGATGATGAATATCGTCATCTAAGTAACATTGCTCATAAGCTCAATATGGGGATATTGACAGAAGCTAGTACTGAAAACGAAGTTGAAAGAGCCATCCAACTGGGTGCGAAAGTAATCGGTATTAATAATCGTAACTTAAGGGATTTGACGGTTGATCTAAATCGGGTAAAGGCCTTATCCAAATCAATTCCTAACGATCGCATTATTATTAGTGAATCGGGTATTTATACTCACAATCAGGTTAAAGAACTGAGTCGTTTTGCAGATGGATTCTTAATTGGCAGTGCGTTAATGTCTGAACCAAACTTAACTTTGGCAATTCGTAAGGTGATGTTAGGCGAAAATAAAGTATGCGGTTTAACACGTCCCGAAGATGCTGTTAGTGCTTATCAAGCTGGTGCAGTTTATGGTGGTTTGATTTTTGTCACAAATTCAGCACGTTATATACAGCCAATTAAAGCTCGAACAGTTATTGCAGCAGCGCCACTTAATTGGGTTGGTGTATTTCGAAATGAAGATATTGAAACCGTATGCCAAATAGCAAAACAGTTATCTTTATATGCAGTGCAACTGCATGGAGATGAAGATGCAAACTATATCAAAACATTGCGCCAAGAATTACCCAAAACTTGTCAAATTTGGCAAGCATTAAGTATTGATGGTGCTGTACCTGAACATGCCAATCCATTAGTGTCTCGTTATATCTTTGATCATGGTGCAGGCGGTACAGGAAAAAGCTTTGATTGGTCGCTACTTGATAATCAAGATCTAAATAATGTCATTTTAGCTGGAGGCATTAATCCAGAAAATATTAAATCAGCTTTAGCGACGAATGTGATTGGTGTTGATCTTAATTCAGGGGTTGAAGTTTCACCAGGAGTTAAAGATAAACAGAAAATCCAAGCAGTATTTGAACAAATTTAATTTTTTAATTTAAAAAAGGAATGGTTATGTCTAAATTAAATCCTTACTTTGGCGAATTTGGTGGGCAATATGTCCCGCAAATATTAATGCCAGTACTTGAGCAACTTGAGGATGCCTTCATCTCTGCAATCAACGATCCAAACTTTCAGAAAGAGTTTAATGACCTATTAGTTAATTATGCAGGTAGACCAACCGCACTGACATTATGTAAAAATTTAACTGCAGGAACAAAAACTAAGCTTTATTTAAAACGAGAAGATTTAGTGCATGGTGGTGCGCACAAAACCAACCAAGTATTAGGGCAAGCCTTACTTGCAAAAAGAATGGGAAAAACCGAAATCATTGCCGAAACAGGTGCAGGGCAACATGGTGTTGCATCAGCTTTAGCCTGCGCACTACTTGGCTTAAAATGCCGAATTTATATGGGTGCAAAAGATGTTAAACGCCAAGCTCCTAACGTATTTAGAATGCGATTGATGGGCGCAACAGTCATTCCAGTTGAAACGGGATCAGCAACGTTAAAAGATGCATGTAACGAAGCACTACGCGATTGGTCTGGTAGTTACGAAAAAGCTCACTATATGCTTGGCACAGCAGCAGGTCCGCATCCTTTTCCAACAATTGTACGTGAATTTCAACAGATGATCAGCCGCGAAGCTAAACAACAAATCCTTGAAAAAGAAGGACGTTTGCCTGATGCAGTAATTGCATGTGTTGGTGGTGGTTCAAACGCAATTGGTATGTTTGCTAATTTTATTGATGATAAATCCGTCAAATTAATTGGTGTAGAGCCAGGAGGTCATGGGATTGAAAGTGGCGAACATGGCGCTTCGTTAAAGCATGGTAAGCTTGGCATCTATTTCGGTATGAAATCACCGATGATGCAAACGGAAGAAGGACAAATTGAAGAATCTTATTCAATATCGGCAGGGTTAGATTTTCCATCAGTTGGTCCACAGCATGCGTATTTAGATAGTATTGGTCGTGCTGATTATGTTTCAATTACTGATGATGAAGCGCTTGATGCATTTAAAGCGTTATCACGGCATGAAGGTATTATTCCTGCGTTAGAATCATCACACGCATTAGCTTATGCTATGAAAATGATAAAAGAAAATCCAACTAAAGAACAGCTACTAATAGTTAACCTGTCAGGGCGTGGCGATAAAGATATCTTTACCGTTTATGATATTTTAAAAGCAAAAGGAGAAATAGAATGAGCCGTTATCAAAAACTGTTTGCAACATTAACAGCCGAAAAACGAGGTGCTTTTGTTCCTTTTGTTCCAGTTGGTGATCCAACGCCAGAACTGTCATTTAAAATCATTCAAACTTTAATTGAATCTGGCGCTGATGCACTAGAGCTAGGGATCCCATTTTCAGATCCTATGGCCGATGGTCCAACTATTCAAAATGCCAATATTCGGGCATTTAAAGCAGGAATAACAGTTGAAAAGTGTTTTGAAATTTTAACCAATGTCAGAGCGCAATACACCAATATTCCAATAGGATTACTTATTTATGCTAATTTAGTTTTCAAAAATGGTATCGACGACTTTTATGCCAAGTGTGCCAAAGCGGGAGTTGATTCAGTATTGATTGCTGATTTGCCAGCTCAATATGCACAAGAATTTACAGTGGCCGCCGAAAAATACAATATAGCACCGATTTTTATTTGTCCACCAAATGCTGATGATAAAGTCATTCAAAGTATTGCTAAGCAAGGCAAAGGTTATACCTATTTGGTATCACGAGCAGGTGTTACTGGTGCTGAAAATCGAGCTAACAAACCGCTTACCCATCTGATCAAAAAATTAGTTGAGTTTGGCGCTCCACCTGCGTTACAAGGGTTTGGTATTTCAGAACCGAATCAAGTTAGCGAAGCGATTAAATCCGGTGCAGTTGGGGCAATTAGCGGATCGGCAACAGTAAAAATTATTGAGAAAAACCTCGACAATCCTGAACAAATGCTTAACCAATTAGCCAAATTTGTTCAATCAATGAAACAGGCAACTAGCAAGTAATTTATATTACTTTATAGTACTAAATAGTGGGCACAATAATAGGCTTGAGAATGGAATTATTGTGCCAATATAAGTTAAACAATTATGCTTAAGTTAAGTGGTATATATATTAAAATTGACGTGTAGCATATTTTTAATAATTTTAAGGTTACTGATAAAATCAGTGTGATTTGCAGTTGCATTTTATTTAAAATGCCGTATAATTCTCATTCATCTATCGCGGGGTGGAGCAGCTTGGTAGCTCGTCGGGCTCATAACCCGAAGGTCGTTGGTTCAAATCCAGCCCCCGCAACCACTTAAATTTTCATTCATAAACCAATTTATCCTGTTATTGTCTGAAAGTTCGAATAAAGTGGCTTCATTATAGTTAGTTTTTGAATGTAAGCCTCGCATGTCGAGGCTTTTTTTCGTGTAGTGATTTAAGCGTAAGTTTAAAAAGAATGTTGGGCTTTATGCCCTTTTTTATTTTCTGCTGTGGAGGTTTGTTTGGCTAATATAGAACAACAATTAACCGATATTATCCAAGAGCCAGTTAATGCACTTGGTTTTGAATTAGTCGGAGTTGAATATATTCGTGGTCGTTATCCTATACTACGAGTCTATATTGATAGTGAAAATGGTATTACGGTTGATGATTGTGCTGATGCAAGCCGTCAAATCAGTGCGGTGCTTGATGTAGAAGACCCGATCAAAGATGCTTACAATCTTGAAGTTTCATCACCAGGAATGGACAGACCTTTGTTTACGCTTGAGCATTATCAGTGGTTTATTGGTGAAGAAGTTACAGTCAGTCTACGTATACCTGTTGCTAATCGCCGTAAATGGAAAGGACGAATTAAGTCTATCGATAGCCAAATGATTACATTAACTGTAGATGATAAAGATGAAGTATTTGCTTTTAGTAATATTCAAAAAGCGAATATTGTACCTAATTTTAACCTTAAATAGAGTACGGATGTAAAGGATGAATAAAGAAATTTTAGCTGTTGTTGAAGCTGTATCAAACGAAAAAGCACTTACGCGTGATAAAATTTTCGAAGCTTTAGAAACCGCATTAGCAACGGCCACAAAAAAGAAGCATAATGTTGATATTGACGTTGTTGTTAAAATAGATCATAAAACAGGTGATTACGACACTTTCCGCCGTTGGCTTGTTGTTGATGAAGTTACGCAACCAACTAAAGAAATGACATTAGACGCTGCACAATACGAAGACCCATCTGTTAAACTTGGCGATTACGTTGAAGAGCAAATTGAATCCGTTGCTTTTGACCGTATAACCACACAAACAGCAAAACAAGTTATCGTACAAAAGGTACGCGAAGCTGAGCGTGCAATGATCATTGACATGTTTAGAAATCGTATTGGTGATATTGTGACTGGAATTGTCAAAAAAACCAATCGCGATAGCGTGATTCTTGATTTAGGTAACAATGCAGACGCAATGATGTCACGCCATGATATGTTACCGCGTGAAAACTTCCGTATAGGCGATCGTGTCCGTGGTATTTTATATCTTGTAGAACAAAATAATAAACCTGCACAACTATGCATTAGCCGTTCAAACCCTGAAATGATGGAAGAGTTATTCCGCATTGAAGTCCCTGAAATTGGTGAAGAGATGATTGACATCAAAGGCGTGGCTCGTGATCCTGGCTCACGTGCTAAAATCGCAGTTAGTAGTAATGATCGTCGTATTGACCCTGTTGGTGCTTGTGTTGGTATGCGTGGTGCGCGCGTACAAGCAGTATCTAATGAATTTGGTGGAGAACGTATTGACATTGTTTTATGGGACGATAATCCTGCACAATACGTAATTAATGCTATGGCGCCGGCAGATGTTGTTTCAATTGTTGTTGATGAAGACAAACACACCATGGATGTAGCCGTCAATGCTGAAACTTTACCACAAGCCATTGGTCGAAATGGTCAGAATATCCGTTTAGCTTCACAGCTTACTGGCTGGACACTAAATGTGATGAGTAACGAAGATTTACAAGAAAAACATCATGCAGAATCTTTTGCTGCAATCAATAATTTGATGAAACATCTTGATATTGATGAAGGGCTTGCACAGCTATTAGTTGAAGAAGGCTTTACCTCACTTGAGGAACTTGCCTATGTGCCAGTTGACGAATTGCTTGAAATTGAAGAACTTGATGAAGATCTTGTTGAAGCATTAAGAACGCGAGCAAAAGATGCATTAACAACACTTGCACTAGCAAATAGTGGCGAAAAACAACCAGCTCAAGATTTGCTAAATCTACCTGGTATGACACAAGAGTTAGCTTATCAATTAGTACAACATGACATCATTACTTTGGAAGATTTAGCAGAACAAGGTACTGATGATTTAGCTGAAATTGAAGGTATAACAAACGAACAAGCTGGCGATTTTATTATGGCTGCTCGTAATATTTGTTGGTTTGCAGATGAATAATTGAGGAAAAGTAATACATGACCAAAGTATCAATAGAAACACTGGCTCAAGAAATCAATACACCAGTGCAAACACTTTTGCAACAGTTTGCTGATGCAGGTATGAAGAAATCTGCAACAGACACTGTCACACAAAAGGAGAAAGAAGCTTTGCTTGCTCATTTAAAACCTCAGCAAGGTCCAACAAAGTTAACATTGCAACGTAAGACGCACTCAACCTTAAATGTGTCGAGCGGTGGTGGCAAAAGCAAAGAAATAAAAGTAGAAGTTCGTAAAAAACGAACTTTTGTTAAACGCGATCCAGCTGAAATTGCGGCGGAGCAAGAAAAAGCACGCTTAGAAGCTGAACAAAAAGCTCGCCAAGAAGCCGAATTAAAAGCGAAACAAGAAGCCGAATTAAAAGCGCGTAAAGAAGCGGAAGAAAAAGAAAAGAAAGCTGAAGAAGAAGCGAAAAAGCGTGCTCAAGAGGAAAAAGCGAAAGCGGCACAAGAGCGAGCAGTTGATCCAAAAGTAAAAAAAGCGCAAGAAGAAAAAGCACGATTAGAAGCTGAAGCGAATGAAATTAAACGTAAAGCGGAAGAAGAAAATCGTCGAAAATTAGAGGAAGATGCCAAGCGTATGGCTGAAGAAGCTCGTAAGCTAGCAGAACAATATAATGAAGTTGATGATAGTGATCATACAGAAGATGAAGATTATCATGTGACAACCTCTAAATACGCTAGAGCAGCAGAAGATGAAACTGATCGTGAAGTTGAAAGCGCTCGTGGACGTGGTCGAAATACTAAACAAACTAAACAGAAAAAAGGCAACAAGTTATCAGAAGGCAAAGCGGAACGTGAAGAAGCTCGAGCTGTGACTCGTGGCGGCCATAATAAAAAGAAAGGTAAAAGCACGTTGCAACAAAGTTTTACTAAACCTGTCCAAGCGGTTAATCGTGATGTTGTTATTGGTGAAACCATTACCGTTGCTGAATTAGCGAATAAAATGGCAGTAAAAGGTTCCGAAGTGATCAAAACTATGATGAAAATGGGGGCAATGGCAACTATTAATCAAGTTATCGATCAAGAAACAGCACAATTAGTGGCTGAAGAAATGGGACATAAAGTAGTACTTCGTCGTGAAAATGAGCTCGAAGAATCTCTTATGAGCGATCGTGATACAGGTGCAGAAAAAGTTTCTCGTGCACCTGTAGTTACCATTATGGGACACGTTGACCATGGTAAAACTTCTTTACTTGACTATATTCGTAAAGCAAAAGTGGCTTCAGGCGAAGCTGGTGGAATTACACAACATATCGGTGCTTATCATGTTAAAACACCAAATGGAGAAATAACTTTCTTAGATACTCCAGGTCATGCGGCGTTTACCTCTATGCGTGCGCGGGGTGCTAAAGCAACGGATATTGTAGTACTTGTTGTTGCTGCTGATGATGGTGTAATGCCACAAACTATAGAAGCAATCCAACATGCTAAAGCGGCAAATGTACCAATTGTTGTTGCTGTTAACAAAATTGATAAACCTGAAGCTGATCCAGAGCGTGTAAAAGGCGAACTTGCACAATATGGCGTGATGTCAGAAGATTGGGGGGGGGATACTCAGTTTGTTCATGTGTCTGCTAAAGCAGGTACTGGTATTGATCAACTACTTGAAGCCATCTTACTACAAGCTGAAGTGCTTGAATTAACCGCGTACGAAACAGGTATGGCAAGCGGCGTTGTGATTGAATCATTCCTTGATAAGGGTCGTGGTTCAGTTGCAACAGTACTAGTTCAATCAGGTACATTGCATAAAGGTGATATCGTACTTTGTGGATTTGAATACGGTCGTATCCGAGCGATGCGTAATGAACTAGGTAAAGAAGTGACTGAAGCTGGTCCATCAATACCAGTTGAAATTCTTGGCTTGTCTGGAGTACCATCAGCTGGTGACGAAGCTACTGTTGTACGCGATGAAAAGAAAGCTCGTGAAGTTGCGCTTTATCGACAAGGTAAATTCCGTGATGTAAAACTTGCTCGTCAACAAAAGGCGAAGCTTGAAAACATGTTTACCAACATGACAGAAGGCGATGTTTCTGAACTTAATATTGTTCTAAAAGCAGATGTTCAAGGTTCTGCTGAGGCGATTTCTGATTCATTACTTAAACTATCAACAGATGAAGTTAAAGTTAAAATTATTGGATCAGGTGTGGGTGGTATAACCGAAACTGACGCATCACTGGCTGCTGCATCAAATGCGATCATTTTAGGCTTTAACGTTCGTGCCGATGCTTCAGCACGTAAAGTGATTGAATCAGAAAATTTAGATCTACGTTATTACTCTGTTATTTATGATCTAATTGACGAAGTTAAACAAGCCATGAGCGGTATGCTTGCACCAGAATACAAACAAGAAATTATTGGTCTTGCTCAAGTGCGTGATGTGTTTAAATCACCTAAATTTGGTGCAATTGCAGGTTGTATGGTAACCGAAGGTGTTGTTAAACGTCACAACCCAATTCGTGTATTGCGTGATAACGTTGTTATCTATGAAGGCGAACTTGAATCATTACGTCGCTTTAAAGATGATGTTAACGAAGTACGTAATGGAACCGAATGTGGTATTGGTGTGCGTAACTACAACGATGTTCGTGTTGGCGACACGATTGAAGTTTTTGAAACTATCGAAATCAAACGTACGATCTAATTACAACGTATTTGATGTTATAAGCAAGGTATAGTCCTTGCTTATTCATTTATAAGGAAAATAGATATGGCAAAAGCATTTAATCGTTCATCTCGAGTTGGGCATGAATTACAAAAAGAAATTGCAATTATCTTACAACGAGAAATCAAAGACCCTCGTCTTGGTATGGTAACCGTTTCAGGCGTTGATATCTCGCGTGATCTTTCGTATGCCAAAGTTTTTGTGACTTTTTTGAATGACGATGATCCACAAGTTATTGAACAAGGATTAACGGTACTTAATGATGCTAAAGGTTACATTCGAACCTTAATTGGCAAAGCGATGCGTTTGCGAATCATTCCAGAGATAAAATTCTTTTACGATGAGTCGCTTGTTAAAGGTATGCAAATGTCGAGTTTGGTGGCGGATGTTATCAAACAAGATAATGAGCGTCATAAAGATTAATATTAAAAAATAGTCCTGAACTCTGTCAAAAAGTTTCAGGTAACTATGTGTTTCAGTATAAAAATGATGAATATAAAAAAAACTCGCCGTGATCTTCACGGCGTTTTATTACTAGACAAACCACAAAGCATGACATCAAATGATGCGTTGCAAAAAGTAAAATGGTTATTTAATGCTAAAAAGGCAGGGCATACGGGAGCTCTTGATCCACTAGCGACAGGGATGCTTCCTATCTGTTTTGGTGAAGCAACCAAATTTTCACAATATTTATTGGATTCAGATAAGCGTTATCGTGTGATCGCCAAACTAGGAGAACGAACCGACACATCTGATGCTGATGGTCAAATTATATGTACCAAACCTGTTAAAGTGACTGGATCACAAATCAACCAAGCTTTAACTCATTTTCGCGGTAATATTTTACAAGTGCCAACTATGTTTTCGGCATTAAAATATCAAGGAAAACCACTTTACCAATATGCTCGCCAAGGTATTGTGGTTGAACGTGAAGCTAGACCAATTACCGTTTACGAAAATCAATTTATCCAATTTGATGCCATAAAAAACGAATTAACGTTAGAAATACACTGCTCAAAAGGCACCTACATCCGAACCATTATTGATGATTTAGGGGAATTATTGGGTTGCGGAGCACACGTTATTTATTTAAGGCGTTTACAAGTTTCCAATTACCCGATTGAAAACATGGTCACCTTAGAACAGCTACAAAATATCGAACTTAAAGATGATCTACTAATGCCCGTTGACAGCCCATTGCAAGATCGCCCAAAAGTTACCCTTAGCGATACGCAAGGTAAAGACATATTATTAGGACGAACCATTGAACTTGAAAGCTCCACGCAAGTTGAAACCTTAGTGCGAATTTATCAAGGCAAGCAATTTATTGGCGCTGGTATAATGCAAAATAACAAATTATCGTCAAAGCGTTTAATATCAACATCCTGGTATGTCCACACTTTTTAGTACCAAAAAGATAAGGTCATCGATTTCTTTTGTATTCAATCGGCGACTGGTAATTT
>NZ_JAGGHR010000039.1:0-20061 GCF_024104075.1 Gilliamella sp.
AGGAACTTGCCATAATCCATAATTCGACAAACAGGTGGCTCTGCATTAGGGCTTATTTCAACTAAATCTAAAGCTGCTTCTTCAGCTTGTTTTAAAGCTTCATCTAAGCTTACTATACCGAGCTGCTCACCATCGACGCCGGTTAACCTCACCTCACGAGCTGTAATTTCATCATTGATTTTATGTGCTCGTGTTGACTGAATTCGTTTACTGACTTTAATATCTCATTCCTCCAAATTAATTTATCATTAATTCATTTGTTCTAATGAACGACTATGAATTTCGTTAAGCAACAATTCTATAACATGTTTCACTTCAAAGCTACCAAGATCTTTACCTTGACGAGTTCGAACTGAAATTGTTCCCGATTCCATTTCTTTGTCTCCACAAACAAACATATAAGGAACACGTTTTAGAGTATGCTCGCGAATTTTAAACCCTATTTTCTCATTTCTCAAGTCCGCTTTTGCTCTAATGCCAACTTTTTGTAATTGTGCGGTTAATTGTTTGGCATATTCAGCTTGATTATCGGTAATATTAATTACTGCAATTTGCAATGGAGCAAGCCAAGTAGGGAAAAATCCTGCACAGTTTTCAGTCAAGATACCCATAAAACGCTCCATAGAACCTAAAATAGCTCTATGAATCATAACCGGGACATGACGTTCATTATCTTCACCTACATAAGTCGCATCTAAACGTTCAGGTAGCATAAAATCAAGCTGAACTGTACCGCATTGCCATGCTCTACCTAAACAGTCATGCAAGGTAAACTCTATTTTTGGGCCATAAAAAGCGCCTTCACCTGGTAAATATTCGAATTCAATGCCATTTTCTGTTAAACATTCAGCTAAATCTTTTTCAGCAAGATCCCAAGTTTCATCCTTACCAATTCGTTTTTCAGGACGGGTTGATAACTTAACAGTAATATCATTAAAACCGAAAGTACTATAAGTATCATAAACCATTTTGATACAGCTATTTACTTCACTGCGAATTTGATCTTCAGTACAAAAGATATGTGCATCATCTTGTGTAAAACCTCGAACGCGCATCAAACCATGTAAAGATCCTGAAGGTTCATTACGATGGCAACTACCAAATTCCGCCATACGTAATGGTAAATCACGATAAGATTTTAAGCCTTGATTAAAAATTTGTACGTGTCCTGGACAGTTCATTGGTTTAATACAATATTCACGATTTTCAGAAGAAGTAACAAACATTAACTCTTTATAATTACCCCAGTGACCTGTTTTTTCCCACAAAACACGATCCATCATAAATGGACCTTTTACTTCTTGATAATCGTATTCTTTCAATTTCGTGCGAACAAAAACCTCAAGTTCACGAAAGATAATCCAACCATCATTATGCCAAAACACCATACCAGGCGCCTCTTCTTGCATATGATAAAGATCTAGTTGCTTGCCGATTTTACGATGATCTCGTTTAGCCGCTTCTTCTAAAAATTGTAAATAGCTATCAAGTTGTTTTTTATCTGCCCATGCTGTTCCATAAATACGTTGTAACATTTTATTATCACTGTTACCGCGCCAATAAGCTCCAGCAATTTTTTGCAATTTAAAATGATGGCAAAAACGCATATTAGGTACATGTGGTCCACGACACATATCAATATATTCTTCGTGATGATAAAGTGCTGGTTTTGAATCTTTTGGAATATTTTCATCTAAAATAGCAATTTTATATGGTTCATGTCGCTCCCAAAAAACTTCTCTAGCGCGCTCCCAACTAACCACTTCTTTTTTTACTTCATAATTTTTTTTAGCCAATTCATGCATGCGTTTTTCTAGTGCATCAAGGTCTTCCTGAGTTAAAGAGTGATCTAAATCAACATCATAATAAAAACCATTATCAATTGTTGGACCAATAGCCATTTGTGTATTAGGCCATAGTTGTTTAATTGCGTGACCCAATAAATGTGCACAAGAATGGCGAATAATTTCGAGTCCATCTTCATCTTTGGCTGTAATGATGGCTAATGTTGCATCTTGATCAATGACATCACAGGCATCTTTACGCACGCCATTTACACTCCCAGCTATACAAGCTTTAGCAAGACCTGCTCCAATACTTTGAGCAACTTCTAAAACAGTAACGGGTTTATCGAATTGACGTTGGCTTCCGTCAGGAAGAGTAATAATTGGCATAACAAATCCTTATAACAGTGGTGCACCACACGAAAGCGCACTTGCTTACTTAAAAAATAGGTCGAATATACTACCACTTATCATCTGGATTTAAAATAGAAAGAATCATATTTATATGAGCTTAATAAATATACTAAAACACATAGTTACCGGAAACTTTTTTACAAATAAATGATTATTTTTGTATAACAAAGGTTATAATCATTAATTAATAAAAGTTTATAATATGAACACATATGCTATGAATATTTGGATTGATGCTGATGCCTGCCCTAACCCAATTAAAGAGATTTTATATCGAGTTGCAAATCGAAAAGCAATAAATACAACATTAATTGCAAATCAATGTTTAACTATCCCCTTGTCACCTTATATTAAAACTTTATTAGTTGAAAAAGGATTTGATGTAGCAGATAGAAAAATAATTGAGTCGATTCAAAAAAATGATTTAGTTATTACCTCAGACATTCCACTTGCATCTGAAGTTTTAAATAAAAATGCATTAGTGCTCACGCCACGAGGTGAACAATATACACTAGATACAATTAAAGAACGATTAATTATGAGAGATTTTATGGAAACCATGCGAGCAAGTGGAATACAATCTAAAGGTTCAGCTCCATTTTCCAGCAAAGACCGAGAAAAATTTGCTAATCAGCTTGATATATTACTTAATTCAACATCGAAATGAATTTAATAACTCTTTTAAATCGTGCAGCCAAATTAGCAAAACTAAATTTTTAGAAATAGCTCTCTGCTTTTGAATGGTTTTGATCCTACATAAGGTTTCAACGCCATCCTAGTAAAGCGTTTAGCTGCTTTTAACGTATCGATATTATCAAATTGACGTTTTCCTAAAGCTAAAACCTGCTCGCCAGTAAAGCTGATGCTATTTTGTAATAAACTACTGATAAATCCTTTTTCCGATTGATATTGATAATGCATCGATTTAACAATGTCATCGCCAGTTACACAGCAGTGAAAAAAATCAACGTGATATCCTAAATTTTCTAATAACGATAATTCAAAAGCTCGCAACACATTTTCAGCAGGAACCTGTTGGGCTAATTGTTGCAGACTTTTTAGATAATCATCAAAAAGAGTTGGCATTTCTGCTTCTGCAACTAAAACTCGATGTAATAGTTCATTTAAATAAAATGCGCTATACAAAAAAACAGATACCAATGGCAATGCAAGCGACATAGCTTCAACCTGACGCAATGTTTTTATTTCACCTTGGCCTGAGTATTGCACAATAAGTGGAGTAAAAGGTTGCAACATACCTTTCAAGGCAGAGTTTTTTCGTTTAGCACCTTTAGCTAATACCTTTATTTTTCCGATATTTTCAACAAATAGATCGACTAATAAACTAGTTTCAGTATAAGAACGAGTATGTAGTATAAATGCTCTTTGCCAATTTTCCATTCAAAATACCTTTCAATTACACTACTGTTTCTTGGTTAATAATTGTTTCTGAGTAAAATTTAGATAAATCTATGAAATTTTCAACTGAAATTTAGTTAAAGATCCGATATAATCAATGTAAACAATAGGATTATAGGATAAATAAAAGAGGAACTATGGATCTTTTTTCAATAATTTTACTACTAGTTTTAATTGTATCACTTTCTGGTGTTGTTATTAAAATGCTACCAATACAAATCCCATTGCCTCTAATGCAAATATTATTAGGTTGTATATTGGCTGCCTTTGGAGTTTATGTCAAATTTGACCCAGAGTTATTTCTTGTTTTATTCATTCCACCTTTACTCTTTGCCGATGGGCGCAAAACATCGGTAAAAGATTTTGTGCACAATGTTAGAGAAATTGTTGGGCTAGCGCTAGTTTTAGTTGTAATAACAATTGTAGCTGTTGGTTATTTACTTTATTGGATGTTACCAAAAGGAATCGATCTAGCTGCAACATTTGCATTAGCCGCAGTTTTATCGCCAACAGATGCCGTAGCATTAAGTGGAATTGTAGGTAAAGGTCGTATTGAAAAAGAAAAGATGGAAATCATCGAAGGTGAAGCATTGATGAATGATGCTTCAGGTTTGGTTTCTTTAAAATTTGCTATTGCTATTGCCGTTGGTGATGCAGTATTCAATATCTTTGATGTTAGTGTCCAGTTTTTTGTAGTTGCTATTGGTGGATTAGCTATTGGTGTTTTATTTACTTGGTTATATGCACGTATCTTGCGTAAAATAAATAAGCTTACTCACAATGATCCCGCTATTCAAATAGTATTACTATTTTTACTACCTTTTGCCGCCTATATCATTGCTGAGGAATGTCATTGCTCTGGTATTTTAGCAGCAGTAAGCGCAGGTATGACAGTCAATCATTCTGGTATGATGCGAAACGCACCTTTAACTGCACGTTTGCAATCAGATAGTACATGGTCAATGTTAACCTTTGTGTTTAATGGATTTGTATTTGTTTTATTAGGTATTCAACTACCAAGCATTTTTAATAATACTTTTGTAGAAAACCAAATTGATACCTCAATTGAGGTATGGCAACTATGTTTAATTGTTTTATTCGTTTTTGCTGTATTGATGGGAACTAGATTTGCTTGGTTATGGTCAATGAAACATATGCCAACGATGCCTTTTGGAACTAAGAGACCTCTTGCATTTAGGGCATACTCAACCAGAGATCTTTTAATTTCAACATTTGCTGGCGTTAGAGGAGCTATCACTCTAGCTGGTGTTTTATCTATTCCAATGACAATTAATGGACGTTATCAACTGGTCTTTATTGCGACAGGTATCATATTAATATCATTGATTGCAGCGGTGATAATCTTACCTATCTTGTTACGAGGTAGTGTAATTTTAGATAATTCTGAACAAAAAAATGAAATTTTATCAGTTAAAGGTCAAATGGCAGAAGAAGCGATTATCAGTCTTGAAAAAATGCAAAATAATTTATTGCAAGAAACGTCTGAATCTGGCTTAGATCAGGAAATTATACATGAAATTGGTTCTCGTGTTATTGGTTCATTAAGACGCCGAACTGGACTTAAAGATTTAGAACAAAAAGCACTAGAGGCTGAAAACTTAGAAAGACGTATGCGTCTAGTTGCAATTGGTGCAGAACGTACAGCTTTACTACAAATGAAAGTTCGTAATGAAGTGAGCGAAGAAGTTTATGAACATTTAAATAACGATCTGGATATTTATGAAAAAATGATTTCTGGGGATGCATAAATGATTGGAGCAAAAAGCCAAATTCTAAACAAAATTCATTCACAGTTTGTCAATAAAGCGCCCCATATTTTGGGGCTTACCTTGCGATGCATTCCTTTTAATGTAAAAAGACAAACCATAGAGCAATTATTGAAATTACAATTTAAACATTCTTTACAAGATGGTGATCTAGATTTTTTAGAAAATCGTTGGCTTAAAATTCAAGTTACTGATCTAGAGCTTGTGTGGTTTGTTAGTTTAATCGATAATAAATTAGTTGTTAGCCGAGAAGAAATTGCTGATGTCAGCTTTATAGGTAATGCTAATGATTTAATTATGATAGCAACTAGACGACAAGACCCCGATTCACTATTTTTTCAACGTCGTTTGATTGTTGAAGGTGATACTGAATTGGGGTTGTATGTAAAAAATTTAATGGATTCTATCGAGTTGGAAGCTATGCCAAAATTTTTAAGGCTAACACTCGAAAAACTAGCAGATATTATCGAAAGTGCACCAACTAATTAAGAATAAATTATACTCATTTTAAATCATTCAAAATTTTGAATTGATTAATTTCTACCTTGCTAATAATAAATTATTCTAAGCCCCCTATAAAATGGGGAAAAGAAGCTGATTATTTTGAGTATATATAATGAAATTTATGAGTTTCTTGACAGAAAACATAAAATATATGGTTACACAATGAAAAATAACCAAGAACAGCCAAGTTTTTACTTCCATGATTATGAAACATTTGGAACTCATCCTGCACTAGATCGCCCTGCTCAATTTGCTGGAATTCGAACTGATGAGAATTTTAATATTATTGAAGATCCTTTGGTTATATATTGTTGTCAAACTCAAGATTATCTACCCAATCCAGAAGCGGTACTAATTACTGGCATAACACCTCAAGAAGCTAATAACAAAGGAGTTTGTGAGGCTGAATTTATTCGACAAATTCATCAAGCTTTTAGCAAACCTAATACTTGTATTTTAGGCTATAACAATATTCGTTTTGATGATGAAGTAACGCGTAATCTTTTATATCGTAATTTTTATGACCCTTATACTTATTGTTGGCAACACAACAATTCAAGATGGGATCTACTTGATGTAGTTCGTGCTTGTTATGCGCTAAGACCAGAAGGAATTAATTGGCCAACTAATGATGAAGGTCTACCAAGTTTTCGTTTAGAACATCTAACAAAAGCAAATAACATTAAGCATGAACATGCACATGATGCAATGTCTGATGTTTATGCAACTATAGCAATGGCTAAATTAATAAAAGAAAAACAACCTAAACTGTTTAATTATTTTTTCTCATTACGTAAGAAAAATAAAGTTGCTGAACTTATTGATGTAGTTAATATGACACCAATAGTTCATGTATCAGGCATGTTAGGTAGCCATCGTGGTAATCTATCTTTAGTTTCACCTATAATTTGGCATCCAGTACAAAATAGTGCCGCTGTTATTTGCGATTTAACTGGAGATATAGATCTCTTAATCGATCTCCCCGTTGAGCAAATAAAGGAAAGACTCTACACCAAAACTAAAGATCTACAATTAGGTGAATCACGAATACCTTTAAAATTGATTCATACCAATAAATGTCCTATTATTGCACCATTAAAAACATTATTACCTGAAAATGCTGAACGGTTTAACATTGATATAGAGCAATGTTTAATAAATCAACATAAATTGTTAGAAAATCAAAATTTATTACAAAATAAAATGCAGACGTTATTTAATATTGATAATAATAGTTCTATTAATACTATTAACGCTGATGTTGATGCTCAAATTTATGGAAAATTTCTAAATAACCAAGATAAATTACGCTGCGAGACTATTCGAACAACTCCAATTCATCTATTAGATAGTTTATCATTAACGTTTGATGATCCTCGTTTACCAACACTATTTTTTCGTTATAAAGCGCGAAATTACCCACAAACATTAACAGAGCATGAACAGATTATTTGGAAAGATTATTGTCGCGATAAACTCAACACCCCAAAAATTCAAGATTACTTATTAATATTAGAACAATATGCTGAAACTTATATTCAGCAACCAGAAAAACTAGCAATAATTAAACAACTTTATCATTACTGCCATTATTTAGTTGGTAATTAATTTTGACGAGCGTATCATATAGACAAATAACTTTATGTCACTCTAGCATCCGTCATAATTTATAATTAAGATTAATAGCATTTACGTTATGAAACATTTTCTAGCTAAGCACGCCACCATCAGACATAGACTATATTCTTTATACTATACTTTTTTTAGTTATGGTCGTGGATTGGTCATATTAACTCTTTGTTTATGGATGGGTAATATTTTTTCTAAAATATTACCTATAATGATTCCTGGCAGTATTATTGGTTTATTAATCCTGTTCTTCTTACTTGCATTTCAGTTAATTCCCACTTGCTGGATCAAAAATAGCTGTAATCTATTCATGCGTTACATGACATTATTATTTATTCCTGCAGCAATGGGGATTATGGATAATTATTCACTTTTATTACAAAATTGGGTTCCGATTATATTTGGCTGTGTAGGTGGTTCTCTTATTGTATTGATTCTAACTGCATTTTTAACAGAACAATGTCATAAAGTCGCAGCAAAAAATTCAATTTCATCACCAAAAGATGAGGTCAATCAGCCATGATATGGATGCTACCATTAACACTTTTGGTTTTCTTCATTATTAGAAAAATATCATTTAAAATAAAAAATCCATTATTTAATCCCCTAGTGATTACGGTCATAGTATTAATTCCAATTTTACTGATCACAAACACCAGCTATACACAATACGTTGACAACGTACAAATCATTAATGGCCTATTGCCTTATTCTGTTGTTGCTCTCGCCTATCCTTTATATGAACTTATTCCCCAAATTAAAGCGCGTTGGAAGTCAATAATGATTATTACTTTTACCGCATCGCTTGCTTCAATGATAACCGGTGTTTGTATTGTATTTTGGTTAGGTGGAAGTATTGAGATTGCTGCATCTGTGCTACCTAAATCTGTCACTACAGCCATTGCAGTAACAATTGCAAGTAATCAAGATGGTGTACCATCAATAGCTGCATTATGCGTGATATTAGTTGGAACATTAGGCGGCATATTTGGACATCAAATATTAAATTTAGTAAAAATAAAATCAGCACCAGCAAGAGGATTAGCTATCGGTGCTGTTTCACATGCTGTCGGCACTGCTCGTTGTATTGAGGTTGATTATAACGAAGGTGCGTATAGTTCGTTATCATTAGTTTTATGTGGTGTTATGACCTCATTGACAGCACCTTTTTTATTTCCAATAATGGTATTTATTTTTAACCGGTTTTAGCATGAATTTAAAAAAGCTTATTGCTTATATTGCTTATATTGCTAGTTTTTGCTTGATTCCAATAACTGCTATTGTAGGTTTAGATTATTGGATCAGCTATAAAACGGCTCCTTATATTTATCATGATGAAAACAAACTTCCTTACCGAACTATTGGTGTTGTACTTGGAACATCGAAATATGTTCGAGGAGGAGGTTTAAATGATTTTTATCGTAATCGTATTGATGGAGCAATTGATCTTTATTGGCAAAACAAAGTTGATTATTTATTATTAAGTGGTGATAACGCTCTTTTAAGCTACAACGAACCAATTACTATGAAGAAGGATTTGATAAAAGCTGGAATTCCTAGCGATGTGATCGTTTTGGATTATGCAGGTTTTAGAACTTTTGATTCGGTGGTTCGTGCCAATAAAGTATTTGATGCAAATAATTTTACTATTATCACTCAAGAGTTTCATTGCGAACGAGCTATTTTTATTGCCCTTGCACAAGACATACAAGCACAATGTTTTGCTGTACCCTCCCCTAAAAATATGAAGTTAGTCCGTATCCGCGAAATGTTTGCGCGCGTTAGTGCATTTATTGATCTTTATATTCTAAAAAAAGAACCTAGATATCTTGGCCCTGTAATTCCTATTTTATCTAATGCTCAATAACCATCCTAAATAACAAAAGATTGTAAAAACTTTCAAGAAAGTGCATCTTTAAGTATAAAAACCAGACAAAAGAGGACTTGTCTAATAAATTAGATTGCATTTTTATGCAGAAAAAAGTAATATTTAATCAAATTTAGCATCAAGAAAAATGTATAACTAACAATGAATATTGAATTAAACCATATTAACTGTTTTTATGGTAAACATCAGGCCTTAAATGATGTTTCACTCTGCTATCCACTTGGTGAAACCATTGTATTACTTGGTCAAAGTGGAGCAGGAAAAAGCTCTTTATTAAAAGTATTTAATTTACTTGAAATACCTAAATCAGGGCAGATGACTATTGCTAACACCCATTTTGATTTTTCTGAAAAAATCAGTGAATCAACAATTAGACATCTCCGTAAAAATGTAGGCATGGTATTTCAAAACTATAATTTATGGCCGCATTTGACGGTACTAGAAAATTTGATTGAAGCACCTTGCCAAGTATTAAAGTTATCTAAAAAAGAAGCTTGCGATAAAGCAATGGCGATATTACAAAGATTGCAAATTGATGATATGGCACAACGCTACCCGCTTCACCTCTCAGGTGGACAACAGCAACGTGTCGCTATTGCTAGAGCGTTAATGATGGAACCTCAAATATTATTATTCGATGAACCTACAGCAGCATTAGATCCAGCAATTACATCGCAAATTGCCGAAATTATCAATGAGCTATCTCAAACAGGTATTACACAAATTATAGTTACGCATGAAGTTGATTTTGCACGCAAAATTGCTTCACAAGTAATTTATATGGAGCAAGGTAAAATTATTGAGCGAGGACAACTCGAATGTTTTGCTCATCCTAAAACTGAAGAGTTTAAAGCTTATTTGTCACATTAATTAAAATAAAATTAGGTGGATATATGAAAAAAACGTTACTAGCCATTTGTCTTGCAGGAACTGCTTTTGTAGCTCAAGCAGCAGACACCTTAACAATCGGAACAGAAGCAACTTATGCGCCTTTTGAATTTACTAATGAAAAAAATGAAATCATCGGCTTTGATATTGATGTGATTAATAAGATTTGTGATGAAATAAAAGTTTCATGCAAAATTGTCAATCAATCATTTGATGGTTTAATTCCTAGCTTAAAAACTCGTCGAATTGATGCCGCTATAGCCGGAATTGATATTACGCCAGAACGACAAAAACAAGTTGATTTTACTAAAATTTATTATGATGATAGCTCAATCCAATTTGTTACATTGAAAGATACATTAACTAGTCTCGATCAACTAAAAGGTAAACGAGTTGGTCTACAAAAAGGAACAACTTATCCTAAATATTTAATTGATAAATTCCCAGATATGAAAGCAGTTAGCTATGATAGTTATCAGTACGCTATTTTAGATTTAAAAGCGAAGAGAATTGATGCAATAGTTTCAAGCTCGATTGTAGCTGGCGAATGGCTAGGCAAAGAGACTGATATTGTTGCTTTAAGCGATAAAATCACTGACCACGACTATTTTGGTGAAGGTTTAGGAATTGCTATCCGTAAGGGTAACGAAAAATTACTTAACCAATTTGATCAAGCGATAGATAAATTAAAAGCTAACGGTGAGTTAGATGCTATCTATAAAAAATGGTTTAATAAATAAACTATATTTTTAAATAAATATAACAATGATAATCTCGCCGCATTATCTTGCGGCGAATTTATTTTTTAAATTAACCTTGGTTTTTTTATGTTTGATTTTTTTGCAAATAAAATGATATGGATCTCATCGTTAATGGATGGGTATATTTTGCCGCTTATAAAAGCAACAGGTATCACATTATCATTGGCTTTTGTATCATTAATTATCGGAATTGTTTTCGCTTTAATTTTCTCAATACTAGAATCTGTTCCATTTAAACCAGTTGCCTGGACAATGTCCTTATTTAACTTAGCAATTCGTGCTTTACCTGAATTATTAATTGTTGTGGCTATTTATAACGGATTACCACTATTATTAATATTATTAAATGATGGTTTCACAATCGATCTTTATTATTTGTCGTTGACGATACAATTAGATATTCAAGATTTTAATATTAGTCCTTTTTTATGCGGTGTTGCAGCACTATCACTTTTATACGCTGTTTATGCCTCTCAAACGTTACGCGGTGCATTTAAAGCAATTTCTAACGGACAAAAACAAGCAGCTCAAGTACTTGGGTTAAGTAAATCACGCACGTTTTTTCGCATTATAATGCCACAAATGTGGCGTCATGCCTTGCCTGGATTAAGTAATCAGTGGTTAATTTTGTTAAAAGACACCGCATTAGTTTCAGCAATTGCAATTGATGATTTAATGATGCAAACCAAAACTATCATCGCGCGAACCAACCAACCTTTTTTATGGTATTTTGTTGCAATGATCATTTATCTAATTATCTCAATTTTAAGTCAAAAGGTTATAACGCGTATTGAAAAACGCTCAACCTATTTTGAACAACCTACATCAGCGAAAAGTTAGTAAGGCCGTATTATGTCTGATAATTTTATTCATTACCTTAACATCATTGCCCAAGGTTTACCCGATACACTAAGTTTAGGTATTTTGGGTATTTTATCTGCTGGATTGATTGCTACTTGTCTATCATGTCTATTGTCATTAAATCACTTTATATTAAATAAAGTTATACGCACATATGTCATTATATTTACAGGTACACCTTTACTAGTACAACTTTTACTAATTTATTATGGGCCATCACAATTTAGAGATATTTTAATCAAAATACCGACGTTTTATAACATTATTTCTTCGCCTTGGTTTTGTGCCTATTTAGCATTAACACTCAATAGTGCCGCCTATACAACTCAAATTTTTTATGGTTCATTAAAAGCCTTACCTAAAGGACAGTGGCAAGCTTGTGAAGCACTTGGCATGAATAAAAAACAAACTTTAAAAGTTGTTTTGCCTTATGCATTAAAAAGAGCCCTTTCGACTTATTCAAATGAAGTTGTCTTTGTAGTAAAAGGCACAGCATTAGCGTCAATGATTCCTGTTATGGATGTTATGGGCTACAGCAATGAATTGAATGCGGATTATTATGATTTCACTATTTTTATTGCTGCTGGGTTAATATATCTCTTGATAAATGGTTTACTTAGCACCATTATGAGGATTATAGAGAAAAAAGCCCTCAAATTTGAAAACTAATATGAGCCAATTTGATTCAGCATCTTTTTTAAAAACAGTCCCACATAAGCCGGGAATTTATCAAATGTTTAATGATAAACAGACGATTATTTATGTGGGAAAGGCTAAAGATCTTAATAATCGTTTAAAAAGTTACTTTAATAATAGTAAAAAAACGCTAAAAACGGATATGCTCGTTAGTCATATCCATCATATTGAATTTACAATTACCAATACCGAAACCGAAGCCTTACTGCTTGAACAGACTTATATTAAAAAGTATCAACCACGATACAATGTACTGTTAAAAGATGACAAAAGTTACCCATTTATAAAGTTAAGCAAAGAACAACATCCGCAATTGTCTCTTTATCGTGGTGCGGTCAATCGAAAAAAAGATGAATTTTTTGGCCCTTATCCAAGTGGATATGCAGTAAAGCAAATATTGGCTTTATTACAAAAAACATTTCCAATAAGACAGTGTTTAAATTCAACCTATCGCAACCGAACTCGCCCCTGCCTACAATATCAGATTAAACGTTGCTTAGGGCCTTGTGTGTCTGGATTAGTCAGTGATGAAGATTACCTAGAACAAGTTAACTATGTTAGATTATTTTTATCTGGCCAATCAGATCAGATAATACAAAAAATAACTGAAGATATGCAAAAAGCTAGTAGCGAACTCAACTTTGAAAAAGCAGTAGTTTTGCGTGATCAACTTCAAGCAATAAAACACATTAATGAAAAACAAGCAATATACAATAATAATGATAATCTTGATGTTATTGGATTCCATTATGAATTAGGATTAGCTTGTATCTATGTACTGTTTATTCGTAATGGGCAAACTTTTGGTCATCGATCATACTTTCCTAAAGTACCATCAAATACAGAACTAGAAGAAGTTATCGAAACTTTTTTAGGACAATTTTATCTACAAGGTAATCAGAATAGAAATATTCCGAGAAAAATTTTACTTAATTTTTCATTATCAGATAAACAACCAATGGAAGAGACACTGTCACTTATTGCAGAGCATCAAGTTAAACTCATTGATGAACCTAAAGGAGATAATCTTAAATTACTCAATATTGCAACAGTAAACGCTCAAACTGAAGTTAAAAATAAGCTATTAGAAAATTCCACAATAAAACAACGATATGACGCATTAAAATCTTTTTTGGGAATCGATAAAATTAACCGAATGGAATGTTTTGATATCAGCCACTTTATGGGTAAAAACACGATTGCATCTTGTGTTGTATTTGATGATAAAGGACCTGTTAAATCTGAATTCCGTCGTTATAATATTACTGGTATCACACCAGGCGATGATTATGCGGCAATGGAACAAGTCTTAACGCGTCGTTACAGTAAAAAAGAACTACCCGATGAAAAAGTTCCTGATATTATTTTTATTGACGGTGGTAAAGGGCAACTTAATCAAGCTCTAAAGGTATTTGAACAATTAGAGGTAAATTGGAACAAAAATCATCCTATACTAATTGGTGTTGCTAAAGGAGCTGATCGTAAAGAAGGATTAGAAACCCTCTTTTTTGAAGCTCATGGTACAGGACATTATCTTGATGATCACTCCCCTGCACTATTACTCATTCAGCAAATAAGAAATGCATCACATGATCATGCTATTGTTGGTCAACGTAAAAAAGGGACAAAACAATTAACCGACAGCGCCTTAGAACATATTGAAGGTATTGGCGCTAAAAGGCGTCAAGCACTACTGAAACATTTTGGTGGATTAAGAGAGTTAAAAAATGCCAGTATTGATGAAATAGCGCAAGTACAAGGTATATCAAAACAATTAGCTGAAAAAATTTATCTAAATTTACAACAATAACCCATTGAAAAAATAACATATTTCAGGCAACATAATCATTAAGAAAATACTGTTTTTTATTAATCTATAATGCATTGATTAATAAAATAAAAAAAGAGCTTTTGTCACATGAAAATTAATTTTCCAACATTTTTAACACTATTTCGAGTTATTTTAATTCCTTTTTTTGTGCTGGCATTTTATTTGTTCCCTCATGAATGGTCTGGTTTTTTCTCTGCATTAATTTTTTTAATTGCGGCCGTGACTGATGTATTAGATGGTTATCTTGCTCGCCGCCTAGGACAGACAACCAAGTTTGGCGCATTTTTAGATCCAGTCGCCGACAAAATCATAGTAACAATAGCGCTTGTTTTAATTACACAATATTATCAATCATGGTGGATCTCAATCCCTGCAATTATTATTGTTTCACGAGAAATTATAATATCGGCCTTACGGGAATGGATGGCTGAAATTGGTAAACGTAACAATGTAGCTGTTTCGTCAATTGGGAAAATCAAAACGATAGCACAAATGACAGCATTAACTTGGCTACTTTGGCGTCCTTGTGACATTGTTATTTACGCAGGTCTTGCAGCATTGTTTATTGCAACAGTATTAACGCTATTATCAATGTTGCAATATTTATGGATAGCACATAGCGATTTATTAGAAGAATAATAACTTTTAGTTAATATTTCTACCTAAGCATGTTTTTATTCGAGTAATTTTGTTGATAAATTCTAGTAAACAAAATTACTCATCCCCTTCAAAATCAACCAATAACTTCTATTTAAATTGTTAATCAGTCAAACATTGAGCAATTAAACGATTTATTTAAAATTTTTATTGACTGAAACCATAAGATCGGTAAAATGCACAGCATTCAAAACAAATTACTTTTTAGTAATTAATTTTGAGCCCGGGTGGTGAAATCGGTAGACACAAGGGATTTAAAATCCCTCGGCCTTTTTGGCCGTGCGAGTTCAAGTCTCGCCCCGGGCACCACTAACAAACAACTCTCATGCGGGAATAGCTCAGTTGGTAGAGCACGACCTTGCCAAGGTCGGGGTCGCGAGTTCGAACCTCGTTTCCCGCTCCAATTAAAAAGTAATAATTAAGACAAGAAGTTAGTGGCAATAATTTTATTTTTAAAGTCCTAATTTAGGTTTAATGATTTTTGTTGTTTGATTCATTTCTGGCATCCCCTTTTGCGTTATAAAATAACTCAAATATCGAATTAAATAAGGACTATTACAAATAATCAAATGTAGACAATTTAATCTCCCTTTAAATTTTCAATGCGTCAATAACAGCTCGTAGCGCAGGAGATATATTTCTATTAGGGTAATAGATATACGATGCTTCGAGCTTAAGACTAAAACGCTGTAGCACTCTAATGAGAACGCCTTTTTCTATATCATCCGCTACCAATTCTTCTGGTACATAGGCTAACCCCAATCCCAAGCGAGTAGCTTTAGCTTCCAAATAACTATCAGCAAAAACCCATTTTCCCTCAGGTCGGTGGGTAATTTTTTCGCCATCTTGATAAAGCTCCCACGAGTACAAACTTCCGTCACCAAGCTGATATGCAATGCAAGGATGTGCCACTAAATCTGCTGGTATTTGTGGAAATCCATAGCGACGAAAGTGGTCGGGAGTGCCAACAATTGCCATTTCCATATCTGGGTAAATACGTACAGCAACCATGCCATCGTTAATTTCTGGACCTAGGCGCACACCTGCATCAAATCGCTCAGAAATAATATCAACAAACCTGCTTTCATTGATAAGTTCCAATCGGATATCAGGATAAAGTTGTTGAAATACCGCTAACTTAGGTAATAGCACTTTATCTATAACATGCTGGCTAGCATTGATGCGAACAGTACCTGATGGAGTATTACGATAATAAGCTAGAGAGGTTAGTCCGTCATTTAATGCATCAAATCCAGACAGTACTTTTTGATAAAATTGTCCACCCGCCTGCGTCAGAGATAATTTGCGCGTTGTGCGAACCAAAAGCTGTAAACCAAGGCGCTTTTCAAGCTCACGGATAGAACGACTTATCCCTGATTGTGCAAGCCCAAGCCGTTTTGCTGCAGCGGTAAAGCTTCCTTCCTGTACAACAATCATAAACAGGTAAAGATCATTGTAGTTTTCTCGCTTAGTTAGCAAAGTATTTTTTTACTCTTATTTATAACAATTTAGTATTAATCTTAGCATTTTTTCCCCACTAATCAATACTATTAATATTAATTATAATAATTACTAATACAATTTCTGCTGAGTTATCTAAATATAATCTATATCAGTAAAAAAATGAGTAATAAGAGCTTTTAGCAAAATTTGTTCCACCAACTACTATACTATTCACACCAATAAGTGGAGTTATAACTATGAGTACTGATAAGATAAATCAAATTTCACCTTTATCACAGATCGAAAAATGGGACAAGACCTTTCCTAAAAGTACAAAAGTTAATCACCGTAAAGTCGCCTTTCAGAACCGTTATGGAATTATATTAATCGGCGATCTTTATATTCCCAAAAATCAAAATGAATGCGAATTAGCTGCAATCGCAATCAGCGGACCTTTTGGTGCAGTAAAAGAACAAGCGAGCGGGCTATACGCTCAAACACTAGCCGAACAAGGTTTTATTACGTTGGCTTTTGATCCATCTTATACCGGAGAAAGTGGTGGCTACCCACGTAATGTTGCTTCTCCCGATATCAATACCGAGGATTTTAGTGCTGCAGTTGATTTTCTTGGTCTACAAAAAGAAGTGGATCGTAATCGTATTGGACTGCTCGGCATTTGTGGCTGGGGCGGTATGGCATTAAACAATGCAGCAATGGATACTCGTGTAAAGGCTGTTGCAACGAGTGTAATGTACGATATGAGTCGTGCAATGGGTCATGGGGTTGGTGATGGAAAAGATCGTTATTCAACAGCTGATCGACATTCTATTTTGCAATATCTGAACGAACAACGTTGGGAAGATGCTAAAACAGGTATTCCCACATTAGGTGGACATGATATTTATATCGATGAGAAAGGTAAAGTCAGTGCTTCTAAACGTATTTTGCCAGAAACATTACCAGAAAATCCGCCTCCAGTGTTGAAAGAGTTTTATAATTACTACCGAATGCCTCGTGGTTTTCATCCTCGTTCTATTAATTCGGTTGGAGCATGGAATGCAACAATGCCTCTTTCATTTATGAATATGCCGCTACTAAGCTATGCAAATGAAATTACTATTCCCACATTAATTGTTACTGGTGAAAAGGCTCATTCTCGTTATTTTGCTGAGGATGCTTATAAAATGGTCGGTGGCAAGAAAAAAGAATTGGTAATTGTTTCTGAAGCAAATCATGTCGATTTATATGACAATACCACAGGAAAAATACCATTTACTAAATTTGAACAGTTCTTTAAGACCAGCTTAAAATTATAAGGTATATATATTAGCCATCCCAACAAAAATAACTGTATTTACTGATGGCTATTATCATTATATAAATGACAAAAATGTTATTTCTAATATTTTGTTTTTATTAACTTTATAACTACTATATACAGAAACAACATTTGCCCTTAATGTAACTCGGCCGGTCAAAAAGGTATGAGGATAAAGCTATAATGTCTAAAAAAAATCTCAATATACCAAACAATAAAACATACACACACTGGAGCGGTATATTTTCTATGACGCTATGCGTTTTTGTATTAATTGCTTCAGAATTTTTACCTGTAAGCCTACTTACACCTATTGCTAAAGATTTACAAATTACCGATGGACAAGCGGGTCAAGGTATTGCTATATCAGGTATACTAGCAGTACTAACTAGTCTGACAATTCATAAACTTACAGGAAACTTAGATCGAAAACTACTGTTACTATTTTTTACGTTTTTAATGGCTTTATCCGGGCTAGTTATCGCTATCACATCCTATTACTTGGTTTATATTCTGGGAAGAGCACTGATTGGTATTGCTATCGGTGGATTCTGGTCAATGTCAGCTGCAACGGCCATTCGTTTGGTGCCACACCATCAAGTACCTAAGGCTCTAGCTATTTTCAATGGCGGTAATGCTCTTGCGACAATTATAGCCGCACCACTGGGAAGCTACTTAGGAGAAACAATAGGCTGGCGTGGAGCATTTATTTGTATCATTCCCCTTGCTATTTTTGCATTTATTTGGCAATGCATTAGCCTGCCTACTATGAAAACCTATAAAGAAAATCAACCTAACAAGCCTATGCTTCAACTGCTAAAAAAACCAATTCTATCTATAGGCTTACTGGCATGTGGATTATTTTTCATGGGACAGTTTACTTTATTCACCTATGTGCGCCCTTTTCTAGAAACAGTGGCTAAGGTAGATAATTTTAATCTATATTTAATTTTACTTGCTATAGGTGTCGCTGGTTTTATTGGAACAATGGTAATTGCAACCTTTCTGAAAACTAAACTCTATCAAACACTAATGATGATTTCTTTAATAATGACTGTCATTATCATAGGTTTATTTTTAACTAGTAGTCACATCTGGACTGTAGCTACTTTATTCAGTTTATGGGGATTGTTTGCTACGGCCGCACCAACTGGGTGGTGGGCATGGATAGCACAAACATTACCCAAAGATGCAGAAATTGGTGGAGGACTAATGGTTGCAGTAATTCAATCATCAATTGCGATAGGTTCAACGATAGGCGGATTGTTTTTTGATTATCTGGGATGGCAAAGCAATTTTGTATTAAGTAGTATATTATTAATTGGTTCGGTAATAGCAACGTCTATTGTATTTTATAAAAATAAAACAAAAAGTTAAAAAAATTATTTCTCTAATAATCTTTTAGGCTCTATTTTCATCTTTCAGTTGATAAAAGATACCTTAAAGGACAATTTGAGAGTCATAATAACTGTCTACTGGAAAAGATTGCTAAAAAAGCATTATAAGTCATCATTTAACTAAATCATAGCTAGATATTACTATACCAAAATTAATTACTAGAATGTATAAAAACTGAATATTATTAACAACAATATTCGACATTTAATTACATAGGCCTATTATATAATTTGCTAATAGTTAAAAATGTAAAGAAATTTTATGATTAATACAAAACATCAACGACTCTAATAAAAAACCAAATTGATGATATTTTATCAATCCGATATAATAGGCCATTAAAAATCATTGACGTATCGAAATAGCTTTATATAATACACAACATCTAAATAAAAAACCTATCTAAGTCTCCTTAGCTCAGCTGGATAGAGCAACGGCCTTCTAAGCCGTAGGTCACAGGTTCGAATCCTGTAGGGGACGCCATTACAAGCAAGATTCAAACTAATTAAGTTTGGTATGATACATTCTGGTGTATGTGTTGATTCTAAAGAAATATCTTACGATTTAAGCTATATTGTAACAGGAATTTGTAAGTTATTAATTTGCGGTAGTTCAAGCTTAATCTGACAGACACCTTATTACTCATCAGCATTCATTTTAATAAAATACTTTTCCGATGAACAAAATAAATTTTCCAATTGCTTAACTGTAATAGTCTTTACTTAATCTGACGTTTGAGTTATTTTATAACACAAAAAGGAGAGTCAGAAATGAATCAAACTG